>JAGNWT010000127.1 GCA_017985935.1 Anaerolineales bacterium
TGCAAGGTGACCGGCTGTACAATCAAGCCACCCGCAATATTGCCTACCTTAATGCCGAGCATCTTCCGCGCATCAGCCTGCCCAAAATGGATTTTACTGAAGAAACACGCGATGCCCTTTTTGCGGTATTCAACAGTGGATTGAACGTCAGCTATGCGGGGAATAACTGGGGCGGTGCAAATGACGTTTGCAACTTTGTCGAGAACGGCACCATGTCCATCGCGTGGACGGGGGAGGTCAGTCCGTGCTGGCCGCTCATGCACACTCACATGAGTTACCTGCATAACAAGCCGCGTGTCGCTAAAAAGCACATCATCGGAAATGTGCGTGAGAAAACGCTTGAGCAGATCTGGCTCGACCCGGAGTATCTCGCCTATCGCGAGCGCCTGCATAACTTTGCTTTTGCGCCTTGCACCTTTTGCGGTGGTTGTGATCTCTCCGAGACAAATCAGGAAGACTGCCTTGGTAACACGGTTGCCCCGGTCTGCGGCGGATGTTTATGGGCGCAGGGCATTATTCAGTGTCCGTAACTGAAAAGTAAAGAGCAAAGACCCGGAGCAAATCCGGGTCTTTTTGTTTTGATGGCGGTAAAATAGGAATGCCAAAGGTTATCAAAAAATAATAGAGGTGTCATTCATGGAAGAGATGCTTATGAAAGTGAATTTCTATGCCACGCTGCGACCGATCGTCGGTCAAAAAACGGTGGAGCTGACTCTGCCTCACGGCACGACTGCCATTCAATTGGTGCATATGTTCGTGGAAGGATATCCCGCCATGCGCAAGGAACTGCTGGATGAGCAGGGGAATTTTTTGCCGCACATGAAGTTCTTCATCAATGGGCGCGAAGCGGTATATCTGCCGGAGAAGTTCGAGACCATTATTCAACCCGCAGATAAGGTGGATATTTTCCCGCCGGTGGGTGGTGGATAATGCGCACCATCGTCCACGAGATGCGGGGTATCCCGTTCTTTTTGCTTAAGGAGTACCTTGAGGAAATGGGCGGGAAGGAAGTGGAAACGGATTTGATCAAAGGTGAAGGCTGGACGGTGCGCCTCGAAAAGATGGAGCCGTTCCGTATGTTTTCACTTTCGGTTGGGCAAACACGGCTGATGGTGGAGTTGGAGGAGGCCGTGGCAGACGATTTTATCGAGCGGTTTCGGAAGAAGACGTTGAGGGCGGGAGGGTAGGGGAAATGCAGAATGATGAGTGTGGAATGATGAATTTATCAGCGGGGATAAATGCTTGAGAAAATAGAATCAGTTTCGAGATTAAGAGAGAAGCGGATTTTTAATCAAAAAAGAGACGTATCCATTGGACACGTCTCTTTCTGTTTACGGTCACTGACTACTGACCACTTCTCACTGAACTAGATGATTTCCAGTTCCTTGAGTTTTGCTTCGGGGACAACGCCGTTGACCCATCCGCGCTTTTCGTTGTACTCTGCGAGCATCTGGTCGAGTTCGCAGACGTGACCCACGGAGCCGGGTTGGGTGGAAGCTTCTTCGGTGAAGCGCTTGGGCAGGGTGTCGGAGCCTGCGCCGAAGCCGGCGAGGTTGTTGTAGTAGCGTTCAAGGTTGTAGATGCGTTGACCGGTCTTCAGCACGTCGTCGGTGGTGAAGGGGACGCCGGTCATGGCGGCATATTGCTGGGCATATTCTTCAGCGCCCATGGCGAATGCGGAGAATTTGCACAGGTCCATGCTGTCGGAGAAGGCGTGGATGTCCTGGAAGATCATCACGAGTTCGCCCTTGCCCTTCCATTCGAGCGGGTCAACCTTGAGGGAGCCGAAGGGCATAACGCCGAGTTCGGCGGCGGGGGTGTAAGCGCGCAGGTGGCAGGCGCCGCGGTTGGAGGTGGCGTATCCGATGCCCATGCCCTTGAGACCACGAGGATCGTAGGCGGGGATGCCCTGTCCGCGGACGGTCATGGCGAGTTCGGGGTGACCAAAGTGCTTGGCGGTTGCATCGGCACCATCAGCCATCACGTTGCCGAAGCCCTTGCGGAAGGCAACCATTTCAGCAGCGCCGGTCATGCCGTCGGCATCGCCCCAGGCGATTTTGCCCTCGTCCTTGGTGTAGCCCTTTTCGGAGGCTTCCATCCAAACGGAGATGGGGTGACCAATTTCAATGGCGTCGAAGCCGTAGTCGTTGGCGAGATCGATCATCTTGGCAACGAGGCGGGCATCGCTGTTACCGCAGTTCGCGCCGACCGACCAGGCCGGTTCGTATTCCACGGATTCCATGCGCAGACCAGCGTAAGGACCATCCTTAACTTCCACTTCCTTCTTGCAGGCAACGGGGCAGGCGTGGCAGGTGGGGTTGTCCACGAGCAGGTTGGCGTTGACCCATTCACCGGCGATCAACTCGGCTTTGTCGCCGAAGGAGGTGACGGAGCTGTTCTTGGTGGGCAGGGCGCCGATGCTGTTGGTGATGTTCATGAGCACGTTGGTGCCGTACACAGAGAGACCACCCTTGCGCGGGCTGGTGATATTCTCTTCAGCCATGATGTTCTTGAGGGCGCGGTCGTGAGCGGGTTTCCAAGCGTCGCGGTTGCCGGCTTTGACGATCGCCTTCTCAGCCTTGATGACGATGGCTTTGAGATTCTTCGAGCCGCCGACTGCGCCGGTGCCGCCGCGTCCGGAGGCGCGGTCATTTTCGTTGACCCAGCATGCGAACTTGACCTGGTTTTCACCAGCCTGACCAATGGTGATGACGGTGAGGTCTTTCTCGCCGTATTTTTCTTTGAAGTGCTTGACGGTGTCGTGAACGCCCTTGCCCCAAACTTCAGAGGCGTCGAGCAGTTCGAACTGACCATCATGGATGTAAACATAGGTGGGTTTGGCAGCTTTGCCTTTGAAGACCAAGCCATCATAGCCAGACCAGCGCAAGCGGGCGGCAGACCAGCCACCGTGGTGAGAGTCAGTCACGGTCCCGGTGAGAGGTGACTTGGTCACGATCGCCATACGTCCGCTCATGTTGGCTTCGGATCCGGTAAGGGGTCCGTTCATGAAGCAGAGGATGTTATCGGGGGAGAGTGGATCGACTTTCGGTCCGTTGTCAAAAACATATTTCACGCCCAAGCCGCGTCCGCCGATATATTTGCGGGCATCGTCTTCTGCGATGGGTTTGAATTCCACTTTGCCGGCAGAAAGGTCAACCCAAGCTACTTTATTAGCATAACCACCGAGTTCCATACTGAATCTCCTTTAGGTAAACAAATATAGAACGGCGCACGCCGTTCGATTTGAAACAGAATAGCATTCACAAAAAATGAAGTCAATAGTTAAGTAAAAACTTAATCGTTAAAGTGACTTTTGTCACGTTGCACTTGTTTTCACAAGCGGGATGGACATCAAATGATTTGCGTTATACTTCCCCAATCGTTTCCATAAAAACAACAGCAACAGGCTGAATAAAAATCTGTGAGGGTCGAACCCAATGAAACAACTCCTTCAAAATGTAAAGAACGGAAAGACCACGGTCGAGGATGTGCCGGTACCCACTCCGCGCGAAGGTATGGCGCTTGTAAAAATATCGGCAACCCTTGTCTCGGCTGGCACGGAGCGCATGGTGGTCGAATTTGCCGAGAAGACCCTGGTTGGCAAGGCGCGTTCACGTCCCGACCTTGTGAAGCAAACTCTCGATAAAGCAAAGCGTGAAGGCGTGATGCCCACTGTGCAGGCGGTCTTCAACCGTCTTGATCAGCCGATGGCACTCGGCTATTCCTCGGCGGGAGTCATTGTTGCGCTTGGCAGGAACATGCACGGCTTCAAGGTCGGTCAGCGGGTGGCGTGCGCGGGCGCGAATTACGCCTCACATGCCGAGTACAACATCATCCCGAAGAATCTGATCACCCCGCTGCCCAAGAACGTGGATTTCGAATCTGCGGCATTCACCACGCTTGGCGCGATCGCACTGCAGGGATTTCGCCTGGCGGAGCCTCAGCTCGGAGATAACGTGGCGGTCATTGGGCTGGGTCTTTTGGGATTATTGACGGTTCAACTGGCTGCTGCTGCAGGATGCAAAGTCTTGGGCATTGACCTTGACCCGAAGCGGATCAAGCTCGCGTCTTCATTTGGAATTGAAGCTGTCTCCCGCCCGCAGGCAGAGTCGGCTGCGGTGGCATTCACTGCCAACCGCGGCTTCGACAGCATCATCATCTGCGCCGACACATCATCCAACGATCCGATCGAACTGGCGGGAGTCATTGCCCGCGACCGTGCCAAGGTCGTTGCCACCGGAGCGGTGGGGCTTAAGATGCCGCGCAAGATCTATTTCGAGAAGGAACTTTCTTTTATTAATTCCCGTTCCTACGGTCCAGGAAGATACGACCCAAGCTACGAAGAGAACGGTGTGGACTATCCCATCGGTTATGTGCGCTGGACGGAAGGGCGTAACCTGCAATCCATCGTGGACCTGATGGGCAGCGGCAAGCTGGATGTGACTCCGCTCATCAGTCACCGCCTGCCGATCGAAGAAGGTGTGAAGGCGTATGAGCTTATCACCGGGAAGATCAAGGAACCTTTCCTGGGTGTCTTGTTGAAGTATGGAGATGAAAAGGAAGAAGGTAAGAGAGTTACCTTCAACGTTCAACGTTCAACGTTGAATGGCAATGTCAAACTTGGAGTCCTTGGCGCGGGGATGTACGCGAATGCCACCCTGCTGCCTGTGTTGAAAAATAACAAGGACTTCGAGTTGGTCGGGATCGCATCCTCCGGCGGGCTGCACGCTCAGCACTCCGGCAAGAAGTTCGGTTTTCAATATGCCACTTCGAGCGAAGACGAGATCATCAATGACCCGAAGATCAACACGGTCGCCATTCTCACGCGGCATGATTCGCACGCGGAGCTCGTCATCAAGGCGTTGAAGGCGGGAAAGAACGTGTTCGTGGAGAAACCGTTGGCAGTTGACAGTAAGCAGTTGGCAGCTGTCATTAAAGCACTTTCCACGCAACACTCGCTGCTCACGGTTGGTTTTAACCGTAGGTTTTCCCCGCTTGCCCAAAGTCTAAAATCGTCGATCGCGAATCGCACGGAACCTTTGCACGCCCATTACCGGGTCAACGCGGGGTACATCCCTTTGAACCACTGGACTCAGGATGAAAAGCTCGGCGGCGGACGCATCATTGGCGAGGGCTGTCACTTTATCGACTTGATCACCTATCTCGTCGGCGCTGCTCCTGTCAGCGTGTCTGCGCACGCCCTGCCCGGCGGAGGAAAATATCGCGAGGATAATGTCTCGATGACCTTCACCTTCCCCGATGGCTCGATCGGCGTGGTGGACTATCTCGCCAACGGCGATAAATCCTTCCCGAAGGAGAGACTCGAAGTCTTCTGTGAAGGAACGATCGCGGTGCTGGATGATTATGTCTCGTTGACCACGATCAAGGATGGGAAGAAGAAAGTGGAAAGCATGGCGCAGGACAAAGGCTGGAAAGCCGAAATGGCTGCTTTTGCCGCCGCCATCAAGAGAGGGGGAGATGCGCCAATTCCCTACGAGCAGCTGATCGGCGTGACCAAGTCCACATTTGCGGCAGTGGAGTCGATCCGAAGTAAAAGCGCGGTTGAAATAAAATAAATATTCAAGACAAGACCTCCGAGTTCAAGCAGAATTCGGAGGTCTTTTTCTCTTCTATGAACTCTGCCCAAGGGTAAGGTAAAATCCTCAAAAAAATTAAGAACTTTATAAAAAGGGAGAAAATTAATATGGGCAAAAAACATGGCTTCGATGTAATTGCTGAAGCACACGAACGTGCAAACAACAAC
>JAGNWT010000128.1 GCA_017985935.1 Anaerolineales bacterium
TACCAGTTCCGCGCCGGGCAAAAGGAAAGTCCGCGCCTGCGCAGGCTGGGCTACACCTTCGCGCTCAGCGGCATCTTCAACGCCCTGTGGCTGGTCTGCTGGCATTACAACGCCTTTGGATGGAGCGTGCTGGTGATGTTGACCCTGCTCGGGTTGTTGATCGCCTCCTACCTGCGGCTGGATGTCGGGCGGACCGCGGTCAGCTCCGCTGAGAAGTGGTCGGTCGATGTACCCTTCAGCGTTTACCTCGGCTGGATCACGGTCGCGACCGTCGCCAACGTCACCGACCTGCTGTACTTCGTCAACTGGAACGGGTTCGGCATCGCTCCGCAGGTCTGGGCGGTCATCATGCTGGTCGTTGCCAGCATCGTCGGTCTGCTCATGACCCTCACCCGCAGAGACAGCGGCTACGTCTTCGTGCTGGTCTGGTCCTTCATCGGCATCGCCGTCAAACAGTCCGCCGAACCTTTGGTGGCGAACTCCGCCTGGGTCGCCGCCGGGTTGATGCTTGTGCTGGCAGTTTACAGCATCATCCAAAGAAGACGCGCTTAATTTGCAGCATAACCCCCGCTCACTGTGACTAAAATAAAAACACTGGGATGAATGTCCCAGTGTTTTTATTTTAGTTTTTTATCCTTCCACAACTTCCACGTCGTGGGTGATCTCGATCGCGTCGCGCAGGGTGGCGTACACTGAGCAGTACTTCTCTTCGCTCAGCATGATCGCCTTGCGCACCCGCTCCACATCCAACCCTTTGCCTACAGCCTGGTAATGGATATGGACCTTGCGGAAGCGCCACGGGGGATCATCATCCTGGGTCGCTTCAGCGGTGACGTTCAGCTCGCGTAGATCCTGCTTTTGCTTGCCCAGGATCTCCACCACATCATAGGAGGAACAACCGATGAGCGAAATGGGCAGCATGTCAGAAGCGCCGATCGCGTCCTGCTGGTTCATGCGTATCATCACATTGTTCTTGTTCCGTGCGGTGAATTTTGTTTCGGGATTCCAATTGAGGGAGACGTTTTTAGAGGCCATTCCCGCAGTATAGCATAAAGGTCTTTGGGTCATGGTACGATAGGGCGCTGGAGCCGCCATGAACCTATTTTTGATCACTGCATTGATCTTCGCCGCGCTCGAATCCTTTGCGCTGTGGAAGAATTGGACCCGGTTGGAATATGCCGCCAAGCCCGCCGTCATGCTCGTTCTCTTCGCCTGGCTTTGGTCAGCCGTCGGGCTGCAAGATGCGCGCCTGTGGTTTGGCGCGGGCATCCTGCTCTCGCTGGTGGGAGATATCCTGTTGATGCTTGCCCTCGACCGCTTCTTCCTCTTTGGGCTGGTCGCCTTCCTGTTGGCGCATCTCGCCTATGTCATCGGGTTCAACGACCCGCTGCCTGAATTCTCGTTCTGGAGCATTGTCTTCGCTGTGTTCGTGAGCATCGGCGGCGCGCGCATCATCCGCCGCATTCTTGGGGCTCTGCATGCCAAAGGGAACGGACGCTTGCGCATGCCGATCATTGCCTACAGCGTGGTGATCTCGATCATGCTGCTTTCTGCCATGATGAAGATGACCGACCTCACCTGGAGCGCCACTGCCGCGGCACTGGTGAGCGGAGGCGCCTTCCTCTTCTACATTTCAGATATCATCCTCGCCTGGAACAAGTTCGTCTCCCCGATCCACAACGGACGCATCTACAATATCGCCGCCTATCATCTCGGGCAGATCGCCATCATCGCGGGCGTCATCGCCCAATATCAGGCTGGTTAATTTTCACGGACTCATCGCCGTATTCATGAAAATCAAAAAATCAAAGGATCGAATCATGCCATCACTGTTCGTCATTATTCTTATCGGTTTGGTCGGCGGAATTGCCGTGGGGGTGCAGGCTCCGCTTTCAAGCATACTCACCCAGCGGTTGGGAGTATTGGAAAGCATCTTTGTCGTTCACATCGGCGGCGCGCTTGTGGTCTTGATCCCGCTGATCTTGTTTGGCACCGGCAGGCTCGCCCAGTGGCGGTCGGTGCCGTGGTATGCCTTGCTCGCCGGCGCGTTTGGGTTGGTGGTGATCTCCTCCATGACCTACATGATCCCCCGGGTGGGTGTGGCGACCGCGCTCATCATCCTGCTCGCCGGACAATTGGTCATCGCCACCATCCTCGATCACTTTGGCTGGCTCGGGGCTGCGCAGCGACCGATCGAACTGACCCGGATCATCGGGCTGTCTGTGGTGTTCTTTGGTGTTTGGCTTTCAGTGAAATAACATGGATTCTCAAAACTCAAACATGGAACGCCGCGACCCATACGCCGCTTTGCGCTTTTGGGATTTCCGCCTGCTGCTGACCGGTCGCTTCATTACATCCTTTGGCACTGAGATGGTCTCGTTCGCCATCGGCTGGGAATTGTGGCTGCGCACGCACAGCGCCTTCGCCCTGGGGCTGGTCGGGTTGGTGCAGGTCGTTCCCGTCATTCTGCTTTCTTTGCCCGCCGGTCATGTCGCTGACCAATACAACCGCCGGCGCATCGTGTTGATCTCGCAATTGAGCACTGGGATGTGCGCGCTCGGTCTAGCTTACCTTTCCTACACTCAGGGACCGCTCCCGTTGGTGTACTTGTGCTTGTTCGGTATTGGTGTGGCGCGCGCATTCAACGATCCCGCATCCTCCACCCTGGTGCCAGAGACCGTCCCGCCGCATTTGTTTTCCAGCGCCGCCACATGGACCAGCAGCACCTGGCAATTGGCATCCATCGCAGGCCCGGCGGTCGCCGGGTTGATCGCCGCCTTCTCGGGCAATGTCACCAGCATCTATGTCTTCGAAGCGGTGGGCGCAGTCGTCTTCACTCTGCTGCTGAGCATGATCCGCGGCAGAAAAATTCCATTGGCTCGCAAGTCGGCGACCTGGTCTTCACTGGTCGAAGGCTTTAAATTCATGCGTGATACCAAGGTCATTCTCGCCGCCATCACTCTCGATATGTTCGCCGTATTGTTCGGCGGAGCGGTGGCTTTGCTTCCCATCTACGCCACCGATATTTTGAACGTCGGTCCGCAGGGCATGGGCATCATGCGCGCCGCTCCATCGGTTGGCGCGTTGTTGATGGCTTTTGCCATCGCTCACCTGCCGCCGATGAAAAAAGCGGGCAAGACCCTGCTTTGGGCTGTGGCTGGTTTTGGCGCGGCAACCATTGTCTTTGGGCTTTCAAGGTCGTTCGTGCTTTCTGTGGGCATGCTTGCTTTGCTTGGCGCGCTGGATAATATCAGCGTGGTCATTCGCGGTACCCTGCTTCTCACGCACACTCCCGATGAAATGCGCGGGCGCATCTCTGGCGTGAACAGCATTTTCATCGGCATCTCCAACGAACTGGGAAGTTTTGAATCTGGTTTTGCGGCCGCGTTGTTTGGTCCGGTCATTGCGGTGGTGGGCGGCGGCATTTGCACGATCCTCATTGTGCTGGCTGCGGCCCGCATCTGGCCGGAAATGCGCGACCTGAAAACTCTCGATGTGCCGCAAGCCGCAGATTGATTTTCCTGATTGATCGTATAATCTTTTTAGAGGTGACCCATGATGAATAACCGTCAACTTGCCGATACATTCACACTCATCGCCAATTTATGTGAGATCAAAGGCGAAGTCATTTATGTCATTCTTGCCTATCGCAAGGCTTCCGAAAATTTAATGACCCTTGGGCGTGAAGCCAGCGAATATTGGAAAGAGGGAAAACTACGCGAGATCCCCGGCGTGGGCAAAGCCATTGCCGAAAAGATCGACGAACTGCTCACCACGGGCAAACTGCAATTCCTTGAAAACCTCAAAGAGGAAGTCCCTGCATCTCTGGCAGACTGGCTGCAAGTGCCCGGGCTGGGACCGAAAAAGATCGCCCTGATCTGGAAGACGTTAAACATCACCGCTCTTTCTGAACTGGAAACTGCCGCCAAAAACGGACAGCTTCGCGAACTCCCCGGCATGGGCGCCAAGTCCGAGAGTGCCATTCTGGAAGGCATTGCATCCCTCGCCCGCAGGTCCGGGCGGATTCCGCTTGGGCGGGCGTATCCGCTGGCGCAGGAGATCATCAGGACTCTGAAGCGGGTGGATGGAGTCGTCGCAGCAGAATCCGCTGGCAGTTTAAGAAGGATGCGTTCCACGGTCGGCGATCTCGATATTCTGGTGGCATCCACAAATTCCGCGGCGGTGATGGAAGCGTTCACCAATCTGCCGGGCGTGAGTCGTGTGCTTGGCAAAGGCGAAACAAAATCGAGCATCGAATTTACCGATGGAGTCCGCGCGCAGGTTTGGGTGCATGCGCCCGAAAAGTTCGGCACGGCGCTGCAATATGCCACAGGCTCGAAAGATCACAACGTGCAGTTGCGTCAAATTGCTTTGGCTAAGGGGCTGTCGCTTTCGGAGCACTCGCTGACAAAGACCAATGGCAAGGGAGAGATTTTCTGCGCCACCGAAGAGGAAGTGTACGAGCGGCTTGGCTTGCCGTGGATTCCGCCCGAGTTGCGCGAAGATCACGGCGAAGTGGCGGCGGCGAAGGCGGGCAGCCTGCCGAAATTGATTCAGGTCAAAGACATCAAAGCCGATCTGCAAATGCACTCGAATTGGAGCGATGGAAAATTAACCATGCTCGAGATGGCGCAGGCAGCGATCGCACATGGTTTGAAGGTCATCGCCTTCACAGACCATTCTGCCAGCCTCGGCGTGACGGGCGGCTTGAAAATGGAAGACCACAAAAAGCAGGCGGCAGAGATCAAGAAGGTCCAAAAACAACTTGGCGACAAGATCCTGATTTTGCACGCAAGCGAAGTGGAGATCAAAGCCGATGGCACGCTCGATTATCCCGATGAGTTTCTCGCTTCACTAGACTTGGTGCTGGCTTCGATGCACACCTCTCTGCGTCAGCCGCGCGAGAAAGTGACCGAGCGCATGATCGCCGCGATTCGCAATCCGCATGTGGATATCATCGGTCATCCCACGGGACGGCTGATTCCCGACCGCGAAGGCGCCGACCTCGATATGGAAGCCGTGCTCAATGCCGCCGCTGAGACAGGCGTGGCGCTCGAGATCAACGCGCATCCATCGCGCCTCGACCTCGATGACATGTACGCCCGCCGCGCAAAGGAAATGGGCATCCCCATCAGCATCAACACCGATTCACATTCCGCAGAAGATTTTGACAATCTCTTTTACGGGGTTGCCACTGCGCGCCGCGCCTGGCTCACGAAGGAAGATGTCATCAATACATGGTCCACGAAAAAGCTGTTAAGTTGGCTGCAGAAGCGCAGCTGATATTCAGCGTGGCTGCCCCTCATGGAATGAATTTTTCCAGTGACCTGTTTTTTTGGTATATTGTTGTAGCATTGATCCTGTTCAAATTCCAAAAGAAATGATCGATATCATTTTTCCGGTGGGGTATCACTGGCGCAGATTATTTGGCGGATAATTATTCCTGGAGGATGCATGACGCAACATTCTGATTTGGCAAGAGAAGTCCGTTTTTTTAGCGGGAGTTCGAATCCGCAATTGGCGGGGAAGATCGCTTCGCACCTCGGGGCTCCATTGGATGAGACCCTGATCACACGTTTCAGCAACGACAATCTTTACATCCAGTTGGGCGCAAGCGTGCGCTACCGCCGCGTGTATATTGTCCAGTCGCTTTCGCACCCGGTCAATGACAACTTGATGGAATTGTTGATGATGATCGACATCGCCCGCAGTGCGGCAGCCTCGGAGGTTCATGCGATCATCCCGTATTATTCCTTCGG
>JAGNWT010000008.1 GCA_017985935.1 Anaerolineales bacterium
CGCTCCACGCTGACGGTCAATCCAGTCTCTTCGAACATCTCGCGGCGTACGCAATCCTCTTCGCTTTCGCCTGCTTCGCGCCCGCCGCCCGGGATGATCCAATACGCCCGTCCGCTTTTATGCTCGCGGTGTTTAATCAACAGGATCTGGTTTTCACGCATGATCGCGCCCTGATAGCGAATACGACTCATCGAGTTATTCCCTCCACGCCGACCGTGTCAATCGTCTGTGTTTTTTGACTCTTTAGCTTCTTCGATTTCCTGCAAGATCACTTCCCACCATAAGCCCATTCGCATCAACGTGTCGCCGTGTTCATAAGTATGTTGAAAGGTTTTGGTGACTACCATCGAAAGCGGTTTCATACCCCACAGGGTCTCGCGCGGAGCAGACCAATCTACGTTGGTGAGCTGGTCAAGCATGTCGATCTGCTGTTGGCGCACACGGCGGAAGTTTGCGATCAACTCTTCCGCGCTGCGGTTCTGAACCTTCGCCCAGGTCTCATCATCGTCCGGCCATTCCTCTTCAATGGCTTTCGATGCATCGATCCACTGATACATCGAAGGGATCGCCAGACACTTTTCGTACTCTGTCACATGCCAAACATGGCGCACGGGAGTCCAGGTCCCCAGGTAGCCGGGGTCGGGCGGAAGTTGGTCAAGAAAGCGAACTGGAATTTGAGAGAGACCCCATTCAAAACCATCCGCGCTGGCTTTGAGTTGATAGCGAAACCATGAAACCCAATCTGTCATTTTGATGCCCTCCGGGATTTTATCGCTGCTGGAATGAAGATAGTATAAGCCTGATTGAAGAAATAAAAAGACCCGCGAGTTTGCAAGCTCGGGGTCTTTTTTATGATCTATTTATCTACCGTATCACTCTTTGATCTTTACGAAGAATCCACCCGTGTCTTTTTCGTGGACTTCAAATTGATCCTTGAACTTCAGCATCATCTTGGAGAGTTGCTTGTGACCATAGGTGCGCGGGTCAAATCCCGGGTCGAGTTGATAGAGCGCGTTGCCCATGTTTGCCAGTGAGGCCCATCCATCCTGTTGGACAGCCATCTCAAAAGCCTGGGTCAGCAAGGGGATCGGGTCGGTCTCTTCTTTTACCTTTTTGCTTCCGCCTTTTTGGGTGCGGGGCTGCGAGGCTGGCTTTTGTTCGATCACAAGATTTTCAGTGTAGACGAAGACATCGCAGGCATTGACGAAGGGCTTGGGGGTCTTTTTCTCGCCGATGCCCATCACAAAGATACCGGTCTCGCGAATGCGGGTAGCCAATCTGGTGTAGTCCGAATCACTGGAGACCAGGCAAAAGCCATCCACGACCTCGGAGTGCAAAATGTCCATCGCGTCGATGATCATCGCGCTGTCTGTGGCGTTCTTGCCAATGGTGTAGCGGAATTGCTGAATAGGCTGAAAGGCGTGGAAGTTAAGTGTATCCTTCCATGAATTCATGCTGTTGGTTGTCCAATCGCCATAAATGCGGCGGACGGTGACCTGCCCGTAGCGGCCGGCTTCCACCAGCATCTGCGAGAGCAGGTTTGCCTGTGCGTTATCACCATCGATCAGCATGGCGATCTTGTTGCGTGCAAGGGAGTTGATCTGTTCGTCTGCCATTGAGACATTATACTCTTTTTGACTGTCCGCTCTTCATTGCCTGTGTTCGAAAATGATCGAGGCTTTTATTTCGTTCTGAACCCGTGTGTTACAATCTCGAAAGTTGCAAAAGGGGCTTGCAAGCATCTTTTTACAAATGAGGTTTGTATGGAAGCCAGATTTTTGGGAGTTCTCAATATAAAACCAGAGGAAGTTAAACTGGCATTTTCACTTTGGGTCTTACTCGCCATAAATACACTGGTGCTGGAATTATCAGATGTGGTGGCAACTGCGGGGTTCATCAGCAGCCTCGGCGTGGATAAAGTTCCCTGGCTGTGGATCGTCACAACTTTATTGACCATTTTTGCGGCTGGGGGCTATCTTGTGATCATCGATCGTTATTCCCGATTGCAATTGGTTTCCTGGTTAATGGTGGGGTTGGCCTTTTTCTACCTGTTGCTGCAAGTTCTCTTTGCGTTCCGCGCCCCGGATTGGTTCACATACCCCATTTTATATTTGCTGGCTGACCAGCAGTTAATGCTCATGCCTTTGGCGTTTTGGGCGCTGGCCAGTGATGTGTACGCGGTGACGGAATCAAAACGTGTGTTTCCATTCATCGCATCGGGGGCGGTCATTGGAGGATTAGCCGGGAACGGCATTGCTGCCTGGGTCTCAGTTCTGGCGGAGAAATACGCCTTCGGGCTTTCGCAGGTCTTTATTGGCGTGGCGATCATTCTCATTATGGGCGCCATCTTCCTGCGGGTGATGTTCCTGAAGACCGTTTTACGGACGCGCCAATCCCGCGAAGAAGATGCCAGCTTGAAGGACACGATCAAGATCGGCATGGACTACTTCCTGAACGTACCGATCCTCAAAGCGGTTGGCATATTAATGCTTTTGACCGGTATCGTGCTGACCTTGATCGAATTCAACTTCCTTTCCATTATCAATACAAGTGTGACCAGCGATTTGGAGTTCCAAAGGTTCCTGGGTTATTACAAAGCCGTTCAGACCACGGGATTGCTGATCTTCCAGTGGCTCATCACCAGTCGTTTGCTTTCCAAGATCCATTTGAAGTACGCTTTTTCACCTTTGCCGATCGCCCTGTCCGTTGCCGGCGCGCTCGCCATTGGAGTGCCATCATTGTTTGGCGCATCTGCTGCTCGTTTTGTGGCACGGACCGTTTTTGCCGGCTGGGATGATTCCGCGCGCAAATCACTGCAGGGGCTGGTGCCCGATGAAAAGCGCGGTCGCATCGCTGCCTTCATGGATAGCTACTTCATCACGACCGCCACGATCTTCGGGTGTGTGATCCTGATCGTATTGCTGGCTCTCTCTTCGGCGGGGATATTGACCGCTCAATGGTCCACCTGGATCTATCTCGGTGTCGCAGCGCTGTCTGCATTGGCATCCATCGGCGTGAGTGTGTATCTTCATAAGTCTTATGACACCAGCATGTTGAATTATCGCCTCGCCCGGTCAAAACGAAAGAGCATGTTGGATGGCATTGAATTCTAGCCCGACGCTTTTACACAACATCCCGGAGATCACTTTTGAGGTTCATGATGTGCGCGGCGCTGATGCTTCCCTGATCGACGAGTATTTGGCGATCCACGGTGAGCTGCTTCCTGAGTATGCCCGTTACGCGCCTGTGATGCGGCTGCGAGCCGAAAATCCGGCGGATGAATCGACTTTGGAAAAATGGCACCAGTGGCTTTTGAAATTGGGCGGACGCCCGGTGGGGATGATTGAATTCCTCTACAATCGAAAACGAAACGCAGGCATCTTGCTTGATTTTGCCATTCATGGAAAAGCCAGAGATGTTCATTTTCAGGGATTTTCGCGCCTGGCTGGTCTGGTGCTGAGTCTTGCGACCCGGCAATTGACCCTCGATGCCGGGGAGTCCGGTCATTCCGCGCCGTTGGGGATGATCGCGGAAGTGGAACACGCCCGCCTCGTGGAGAAATACAAGGAATATGGCTTCCTGAAATTTCCGATCGAATACTTCGAGCCCCCGTTCACCCCTGCGCTGAGCGATATGTTAGCCGGCGAAGATAACTTTGATACAATTGGCTATAAAGAGATGTACCTTGGTATTTTTCAAATTCCGGGACATTCTCTTGACCCAAACGATCCACAACTTCTTAAAACAGTTTTGCTTACCCTTTGGGAAGATCATTATTGCCTGCCCGCCGATCACTGGCTGTTGAGGAAGATCCAACCATAATCCATGCATTGGAGAAATCACTTATGTCCAAACAGGAAAATACAGTCCTGACCAACAAGCCTGCCGGCAGATTTATCAGCCTGCAGACAAAATTGATCGTAGGCTTTACGCTGATCTTTACGGTTGTGTTCGCTTCCACTTATTATTGGTTTTATAACTTTGCCCGCACCGAGGCGATGAACCAGATCAAACAAGGGCTTTACGATACGATCAACGGCGCAACCGCGACCGGCGTGCTTGGAGAAGGGGACAGGGTGCAGACCATCAGCGGTGACGCCATGGAGGGGTTGATCAAAGATGGTGCGATCCGCGAATCGGACGGGCTCACAGATGATCCGCGTTATTGGGAACAGATCAAGATCCTTTGCGATATTCGCCGTATTGAGCCTCGCGCATACCCATACACCTACATCATTGGCGAAAAGAAAAATGAGTTGATCTTTATTACCAGTTGGGGATGGTGTCTTGAAGGCGCGACTTCCAATGATTACGCCACCTTCAAGCAGCCGATCGAGTTTTCGCGCATTGATGCCAATGTTGCCGCGATGACCGAAACAGTGTTTCAGACAAAATCGGGATATTGCTCTCCAGTTGATCCATCCTGTATTCCTGATATTTATTCAGATCAATATGGGTCGTGGGTATCTGCGTACGCGCCGATCAAGAACTCCAGCGGAGAGACAGTAGCCGGGCTGGGCGTGGACTTTACTGCAAGCTATGTCAATCAAGTGCAGCAGGATGTTTTGAGAAAGATCTATATTGCATTTGCGATCACGTATGTGATCCTGCTGTCTTTGGTGTATTTTGTGGCTCAGATCCTGACCCGTCCCATGATCGGTCTCACCCGCGCGGCGGGCCAGATCGGAGAAGGAAATTACGAGGACGGCTTGCAGTCTCTTGGCGAGTTGACCCATTCTGCGCGTTTCCCCGATGAAACAGAAACCATGGACCGGGTCTTCCGAAGCATGGTCGATAAGGTTTACAAACGCGAACAGATCCTGCGCCAGCAAGTGCATGAATTGAAGATAGAGATCGATCAAGCCAAACGTCAAAAACAAGTGGGCGAGATCGTTGAATCGGAGTTCTTCCAGGAGCTGCGCACCAAAGCCCGGAAGATGCGCGAGCAGCAATCGGAAGGGAAAGACTCCGCTGATTCAAAGAAGGATAAATAGCTGAGGGCAAATGATGCCCATTAAGAATCAGATCCCGACCGTTGTCGTCAGTAACGTGGCGGAAACTTTTGTAGATTTCCTTTCCCGCTGTGCCGACCCAAAAGAGCGGGAGGTTTTAATTTCCGGCGAGTCTTTTCATGCGGATCGCACTCTGGTCTGGTGCGGCGATCCCAAGTTGGTGATCGTAAGTTATCCGGTCATGCATGAGGAGTTCATCAAGGGGCTTGGTTTTCCGGGGACCCGGCATCTCGCTCCCAAAGAACCGACCGCTCATCTCAGCCTCGATATTTTGCGTGAAGAACATTTGCTTCGCGGTCTGGTGGAGTACGCGGGAGAAGCCCGTCAGTTGACCCTGATCCCATACGCCACCACTGCAGAGTTTCTCAAGCTAGTGGAGGCTCTACGAACCGAGCATCAACTTGAGATTCACCTGCCCGAAAGCCCCGACCCTGTAAATTTATGGATTCGTGATTACGTCGATACGAAAGCCGGGTTTCGCCAGTTAGCCTCACAATGGCTGGCAGATGCAGACCGCCTGCTTCCATTTGGCATGACATGCTACGATCGTCATCAAGCCGCGCGCGCGGCTTTTTGGTTTATCGATCGTGGGGAGGCGTGCGTGGTCAAAGCGGATACCGGCGAAAATGGGATCGGGATCTGCATCATCCGCCCTGAGACACACGGCACCTTCCAGCAAATTTTGGAGGAGTTGAACGCGAACTCTTTCTTTGGCGATGAGTTGATCATCGTCGAGGAGTATATCCATTCTCCAAACCAAACCTCACCATCGCCGGAAATATTTGTTCCAAAGCTTGGTGATGGAGAACCGTACATTATGTACATGACCGAGCAGATCATTCAGGGATTTAGTGATTTCTGCGGTATTGAAGTCAGTGGGCACATGTATAACGAGCCGTGGTTCCCCGACCTGGAGCGAAGTGCGTTGACGATCGGCAGGGGACTTCAAAGATTGGGTTATGTCGGTCACTTCGATTTGGACTGTCTGGTCAGCGAGGATGGCAGGCTTTTCCTGCTTGAAGTTAACTCAAGGCGCACCGGCGGGACTCATGTCCATGATTTCGCCGAGCACGTCATCGGCACGGATTACATGGATAAAGTGGCGTTGATCAGCTACGAAGCGATGAAGTGCGGGGAGATCGAATCGGCTGCGGAACTGCTGGATGTGATTGGGGATTTTCTTTATCCGATGAATGGCAGCAGATACTCTGGTTTGGTGGTCACGATCACCACCGCCTTGCGGCTGGGGACTTTTGGCTGCATTACGGTCGCACCGACCATCGAAGAAGCCATGCGCCTCAGAGATGCGGTCGCTGAAAAGATCGAGTCTTATTCCCGATCAAAATAAAGTGCCGTCATATCTTCATCGGCGTATGCCCTTTGGCGTGCGCCGATTATCTTTACCAAATCTTTACAATGGCTTTATGAAAATAAAAACTCCAAATAGGAGAATAGCCCCATGACAAAAATACTGGTGATCGACGACGAACCCTCCATCGTAAATCTTGTGCAAGCCTATCTCAAACCTGAAGGCTACGAAGTCTTCACCGCCGCAGACGGTCCATCCGGTTTGAAAGCGGCACGTGCATTCAAACCGGATCTGATCGTTTTGGACCTGATGCTGCCGGGCATGGATGGCATTGAGCTGCTCTCCCGTCTGCGCCGCGAGTCTCAGGTCTATGTCATTATGCTGACGGCGCGTACCGAAGAGACAGACAAGATCGTGGGTCTTTCCGTCGGTGCGGATGATTATGTGACCAAGCCGTTCAGTCCGCGTGAGTTGGTGGCGCGGATCAAAGCGGCTTTACGCCGTATGCAAGCCGGGACAAATTCAAGTACAGAAGGCGGGGTCCTGGCGTTCCGTCACGTGCGTATTGATGTGGAAGCCCGTCAGGTCACAGTGGACGATCAACCCATTGACCTTACCACCAGCGAATTCGACCTCTTGCGGGTATTGGCAGAAAATCGCGGACGTGTTCTGTCGCGTGAGCAGTTGCTCGAAAGGGTTTGGGGCGGAGAGTATTTTGGCGAGATGCGGGTAGTGGATGTGCATCTCGGTCATGTGCGGCAGAAACTTACTCATCCCGATCTGATCGCAACTGTGCGCGGTGTGGGCTATCGCTTCGATGACGAGGTCTTATGAAAGCCATTCGTTCCCGTTTGAGCCTTAAGCTTTTCGCATCTTATTTCCTTGTGATCTTGATCGGCATGGGCACGGTATGGTTGACCACTCGGTTTACGGTTCCCAATTCCTACAGACGTCACTTGACCGTGATGGAGCAGAATTTGGAAGGCGGAACCGGCGAAGGCAATGGCATGGGGCAGATGATGGGGCAAGGCACCGGGCAGGGCGGTGGGATGATGTCGCAATTTTACGAGGAATATCAAGCATCGTTCAACGAATCCTTGATCGTGGCAGTCATTGCCGCGACACTGGTCGCCTTGCTTGCGAGCATTCTTTTCAGCCGAAGCATAGTTGCGCCCGTCCGCTCCATGACCGATGCCAGCAGGCGCATTGCGGAAGGACGATACGATGAGCGTGTTGACCAGCGTGGAAGTGACGAACTCAGTCAACTCGCGCATAGTTTTAATCAGATGGCAGAACAGCTTGAGCAGGTGGAGTCCATGCGGCGGCGTTTGATCGGCGATGTGGCTCACGAGCTGCGCACACCCTTAACGTCGATCAAAGGCACTGCCGAAGCATTGATGGACGGCATTCTTCCCGCGGCAGATGAAACCTATCAACAGATCCATGCCGAAGCCGGGCGATTAAGCAGATTGGTGGATGACTTGCAGGAATTAAGTCGGGTTGAATCAAGAGCGATCCAATTGGATCTCCGCCCTGTGAGTGTAGACTCCCTGATTCAGACAGTGACCAAGCGGCTGCAGGTCCAGTCCGATGAGAAGCGTGTCAACCTGACCTCGAGCCTGCCTCGTGAACCCTTACATGTCCTCGCTGATGAAGGGCGCGCGATCCAGGTACTCACCAACCTGGTTGGCAATGCTTTGCAATTCACCCCGGAGAACGGAACTGTGACGATCGCTGTTGAGCGCGAAAAGAACGAAGCCCGCTTCTCTGTGATCGATACTGGTGAAGGAATTCCCGCCGAGCATCTGCCGCGTATCTTTGATCGTTTCTATCGAGTGGATAAATCCCGCTCTCGCGTACGCGGCGGATCTGGCATCGGCTTGACCATTGCCCGTCACCTTGTAGAATCGCATGGTGGTCGGATCTGGGCGGAAAGCGCAGGTAAAAATAAGGGCAGTGCTTTTATCTTCACACTGCCTTTGGCAAAATAATTTACTGGGTTGGCTTGATCACTCCCAGGTCTGTTGGCTCGCCGCCGAAAAGACCGATATCGGTGCAGGATTGCCTGTCCACGCGCAGCAGAAGTACATCATTCGATGATGTATCCACTTGAATGATCGTGCTTTGCTGATAAACAGAATCCACAGTTAGTTTTAAAGTCACCTGATTTTGCACCGGAAGATTTGGCACGCAGATCTTTTTGTCGGGATGCTCTCTGTCTTCGTCCAGTGCGCGCAAAAGGGAGCAGGTATTAGGCAGGTCGACATTCCCTGTGTTTTTCACTGTCACATAAGCATTTGTCACTTCTCCCATACCGTGCGAGATGTCAATGCTTGTGTTGCATCCAAGAATGTCCACGCTCACAGACTGCACCGGGATGTTTGTGGGAGTTTCGGTGGGAGTGGCAGGGGGTAATGTTGCAACAGGAGAAGGCGTCTCTGTGTTGGTGGAAATACTCACCGGGGTGAATGTTAAACTTGGTGCTGCGATTTCACCCGGAGTTGGTGATAGAATGATTGGGGTCGCAGTAACAACCCCGGGCGTGCGCGATGGAATGGGGGTCCAAACCGGGAACGGTTGGGGAGCTACACTCCAGGCATCACACCCGGTAAGCAAAAGGATATAAATAATTACGGCAAATATTTTCTTCATGCCAGCATTATACCCTTACGATTTTGTGATTAAAAAGCGCTCTGCAGGCGCAACCTGAAAAACACTTCGGGGATTTATTTTTTTATGAACGCGCTATTTTCTCTTCCAATTCTTTCCAACTCGGCTCGACCAGCACTTCTCCGTCTGGAAAGATAATTGTCGGCACGCTTCTATTGCCTTTGTTCACTTGAATGACAAATTTCGTAGCTTCCTCATTGCCTTCAAGACCGATTTTTAAGTAGGATATTCCGTTGGTGTCAAAGAAGTTTTTTGCTCTGCGGCAATCCGAGCAGGTCTCGGTCGCATACATCACGATCTGTGATGGTTTCAGGGTGTACAAGTCATTCAAGGTGATCCCTCCAATTATTTGGTGTTTTTGTTTTGATGGTTGAGCTCATCTTTTATCGGTGATGAGCATCCCTGCTTAGGATGCGGCTTTTGTGATCGTTCTTACGGATCTGCAGTTATTTTTTTAGAGAGGTGATTTATAAAAATATTAAATATTTTTATTCGGATTTTAATTGTCTTATTTTCGTGTTAAAATTAACATTATTTGTATGAAACATGTAATCAATATATAATAAATTAATTCGGATTTTGGTAGTAAATTTAAATCCAATCATTGCACGACCTTTATACTATTCACCAAGGCTAAACCGTGACCAACCTTAAGAGATCTTTTTTTTGGATATCGTTCTATATTTTGCTGATCCTTGTGCTGGGTGAGTTGGATCGTACCGATACTCCCATCATAAATTTTGCGGCTTTTTTCTATATCACAGCGATCGTTGTTGTTCCGATAATGGTCTTTGTCCCTTCCCTGCACAAAGTACCGGTTGGGGTTCCGATGTTTTTTTGGGGTGCGATCTATTTTGCCCTTTTGCAATTGATCGACCGCAGCCAAACTGCCAGCACCAATGTGGAAGTCATCATTTTGGAACTTGTCATTTTGGAGTTGGGGGTCTGGCTGTCCTATCAATTGGCGGTGGGCATCGAAAGTTCCGAATCTTTGATGAACATTCTCGCACAGGGAACATTCCCCAACCGAGCCATTGAAATGCAGGCTGCTTCCGAGCAGATCAAAAATGAATTTGCCCGCAGCAGGCGTTACCACCGTCCATTATCTCTGTTGGTCGTGCAGGACATGCAAAGGGATCAAGAGGTCGTTCGTGAGATGCTGAAGAGTCTTCAGCGTGATGTGCTTTCCCGGCTGTCGAATGCGCGCGTCGGTCAGTCCATTGGAGAAACCCTCCGCCAGACAGATATTATCGCTAGAGACCATGTTGGTCGCTTTATCATCCTTTGTCCCGAAACAGACCTGGAAAGCGCCATGCTTTTGGCTGAACGTATATGCAAGATCGTTGAAGTGCGGGCCGGTTTGCAGGTGAATTGCGGTGTTGCGTCATTCCCAGATGAGGCTCTGACCTTTGAGGATCTGCTCCGCCTGGCGCGTGACCGATCTATGCAATCTCCCAACCAGAAGAAACTTGTTGAAACAGCTGATGCGGTGATCAAATGACGAGTACCACTCTCGTTACCTTTGAAAAAGATTCATGGATTAACTCCTTCGACCCCAAGAAACGTGTTTTCGTTGGGCGTTCTTATTTATTCCTCAAGCGCGTGATGGATCTCAGCCTTGTGATCTTAAGCTCTCCCTTGTGGCTGCCGCTGTTGGGTGTGATCGCTATTTTGATCCGTGTTACATCTCCCGGTGCGCCAGCCTTGTTTACACAACTAAGAACAGGGAAGGGCGGCAGACGATTTAGTATGTATAAATTCCGCTCCATGGTGCCCGATGCAGAGGCCTTGAAGGAAAAATATGCCCATCTGAACGAACTGCAATGGCCTGACTTTAAGATCACCGACGATCCCAGAATCACAAAGATCGGAAAGATACTTCGTAAAACAAGTCTTGATGAGATACCTCAACTCATCAATGTTCTAAAGGGTGACATGAGTCTTGTCGGTCCACGCCCGACTTCTTTTGGCGCGGAAACTTATAAATTGTGGCACACTGAAAGATTGGATGTTGCCCCGGGGTTGACGGGATTGTGGCAGATCATTGGCCGCGCTCAATTGGAATTTGATGATCGCCTTCGCCTGGATATTGCCTATATTGAAAGAGCCAGTATCTGGTTTGACATCAACATCCTTTTTCGGACCGTCACTGCTGTCTTTAAACAAAAAGGGGCGCATTAATTTATTCAATGCAACAGCAATCTTTTTGTTAGTTAGAAACAAGGTATAATCCTTACAGAAATGCAAGGTGCTGCTTGAAAGCACTTTCTTGTTTGTATGACTCTTTAATAAATTTTGCTTCACGCCAATCAAAGATCTGAAAGGAAATCAACAATGGAAATTAAACTTTATTTGAAAATGCTGCAGAAGGGGTGGTGGATCATCCTGCTTGCCGCACTCGTCGCACTGGCCTCATCTTTGGTCGTGTCTTATTTAACCGTACCTGTGTATAGTGCTTCCGCGCGTTTTATCATCATTCCCAGCCCGTCACTGAAGTCGAACTCGGAAGTGATCAACTCCTTGAACACACTTGACCGGGAATCGGTTGTTGCAACCTACGTGGAAGTAATGAATAGCGACAAGATCCTTTTGGATTCCCTCAATGATCTGGGCGTCGACCCCTCCACGATCCGCACCTACACAGTGCAGGCGGTTGCTTTGCCGAGCTCCAGCGTTCTTGAGTTGACCGTTACCGGCACAGACCCCAATCTGGTTGCGGACCTTTCAAACGCCATCGGGCAGCAAACGATCTTGTTTGCCAATAGCATCAATTTCATTCTTTCCATTAATTTCCTGGATATTGCCACGCCATCCTCCATTCCGATTGCTCCTCAGCCATTGCGTGATGCCGGGCTTGCCCTGGTGATCGGCATTGTTGTCGGCTCTTTGTTCGCGATCTTGATCGAACAGATTCGCACCCCGTTTGAAGTGTTCCGTCAGCGCCTGAATGTCGATAGCATGACCGGCGCCTACAACGGTCGGTATTTCCGCCGGATCATTGAAGAAAGAGTTTCCGAGAATCCAGATAAGAACTTCTCAATGGGTTTGATCGAAATCAATGGATTGCGCGATTTGATCGAATCGCTGCCACCCTCAGGTCTTCAGCAGCTTTTGCAGAAGGTCACAGACACACTCCGTAACGAGTTGCGCGGTAACGACATCATCGGTCGTTGGGATGATGTCAGCTTTAGCGTGCTGCTGCCGGAGACACCCGGAAAAGCCACAGCCAGAACCTTCGAGCGCATTTATCAGGCCCTTTCTGCTCCGATCGAACTCCCGCAATTTGACATTACTGTCAACCTGGACCCGCGCATTGGCGGCGTTGTGTACAGCAACCGCATCACAACGGCTGAGTTGTTCTCCAAGGCGTCCGATTCTTTGGATGAAGCCCGTCGAAGCAATGTGAAGCCGGTGTATTTGTGGGAGATGAACAACCCATTTTGGACCGATAAAGATTCCAATAATTAAGCCCCGCGGCAGGTTGCGAGGTTCTTGGTTCACCCTCCCTTTCCCAGAACTTTATTGGTTGCTGGGTTGCTGGAGATTGCCTTCTCTGAGTTTGCCGGCACATGAGCAGAAAGCAGCTTTTGGATCTACAAGCCTGCGCAATTCAAGTGGATGTTTTGTAAGTTTCCAAAATGCTTTAATGGATGACATGGAATGAAGACTTTTACTTCAAATATTCTT
Organism: Anaerolineales bacterium; assembly: GCA_017985935.1. Classification (GTDB taxonomy): domain Bacteria; phylum Chloroflexota; class Anaerolineae; order Anaerolineales; family Villigracilaceae; genus Villigracilis. The sequence continues at coordinate 12,679 of JAGNWT010000008.1, forward strand.
GATACGGATACCCAAAAAAGGCAGGGGAAGCCTGACAGGTTGCCTGTGATCCTGGGCTTGATCGCGATCGTCATATCGGGGGTGTTGGCGGCGGCGATCAGCGATTATGGCGTGCTGATCCTGTTGGCGGTCCTTGCGCTTGTTTTTCTCGTGGTGGTATTTGTCAAGCCGGATTATGGGTTGGTGATCTTTATCTTCATCACGGTAACCCAGGTCTCAAATGTGGCTATCAAGTTCTACGGCGCGCCTTCCATTGCCCGTCCGCTTGCTGCGCTCCTAATGGCGGTGATCCTCCTTCGAATTGTTCTGTATGGTGAGCGGCTGCTGAATATGAGCCGCTTCTTCCCGGTTTTAGCGTTATATATTTTCGCGCTTTTCGTTTCCATGTTAAGCGCGGAAGATTTTGTACTGAGCAGTGATACCTTCAATGGCTTTTTCAAGGATGCCTTGGGCGGCGTGATCATCATTTTATTGATCCAGCGCCCGGCTTCGTTCCGTCAGGCTGTTTGGGCCATGATCATCGCCGGGATTTTTATGGGTTCGATCAGTGTGTTCCAGGCGGTCACCGACACGTATGACAATTCCTATTTTGGCTTTGGCGGCTGGGATACCCAAACTGCCGGGCAGCAAACCAGAAACCGCTTAACCGGACCGTACGCGAATCCAAATGCTTATTCTCAAGTGATGGTTGTGATCTTCGCCCTCTCGCTCGAAAGATTGTGGCATGAGAAGCGTTCCCTTTTGCGCCTTGCTGCCGGTTGGGGTGCCTTTGCTACCAGTTTGACCATTGTCCTAACCTACTCCCGCGGCGGGTTGCTGACTTTCATTGCCACACTTGGAATATTGTTCCTGCAGAATCGCCCCAGGCTATTTCCGCTTTTGTTGACGATAGTGGTGGGACTTGGTTTGACGCAGCTTCTCCCATCCGATTACGCATTGCGTATCAGCACCTTGCAGGACTTGATCCCTTCGCAGAATAACCAGATCACCGATCAGTCTTTCCGCGGGCGCTTGAGCGAGAATATCGCCGCCTGGCGTATGTTCACCGACGATCCATTCTTCGGCGTGGGCTTGGGGAATTTTTCTGTGCAATATCAGGAGTATTCCCGCCAGATCGGTCTGGACCCGCGCCGGGTATCCCGTACACCGGCCAGTCTGTACCTTGAAGTGCTGTCTGAGCAGGGATTGGTCGGCGCGATCCCATTTGCCTTGTTGTTGTATACGATCTTTACCGGCTTGATATATTCCCGGGTGCATTTTACTTTTGCAGGACTGACGGATCATTCAAGGATCACAATGGGTTTGATCGCCGGTTTTGCAGGATACATGTTCGCGGCGACTGTGAAGAACAGCGCGTATTCGAATGTTTATTGGATACTGGTTGGGTTGGCGATTAGCGCCTATCAAGTGGCCCTCCATTATTCCCGCGAAAAGAGCGAGCTTCTGGGAACCCGGAAAGCGTCATGAGTGAAGCTACTCAGGTTAATTTCACCAAGGCTGCAGTACAGGGAACCACAGTTCGTTATCTGATATTTTTTAGCAGCAAGTTATTGTTGTTTGTAAGCACGGCTATTTTGGCGCGCCTGCTGACCAAGGACGATTTTGGGGTGGTTGGTTTTGCCGTAACAACGATCAACTTCCTGGACGTTATCTCCTCTTTGGGTGTGGGACCCGCGCTGATCTATCACCCCGAATCAGACCGGACGTCATCAACCGCTTTTTGGGCCAACCTTGCCATCAGTTTCACCATTTGCGCAGTTGCCTGGGCGATCGCTCCTGCCATGGCAATTTACTTCCGCGACCCCCGCGCTACAGATGTGATCCGGATCTTAAGTTTGTCCTACCCGATCAGTTCGATCGGAGATACCTATGGTTCTTTGCTTGCGAAGAAACTGTCTTTCAATCGCACCTTTCTACCGGAATTTTTGCGGGCCATGGTCAAGGGATTTTCTTCGATCGGGTTTGCGTATGCAGGGTTTGGCGCATGGAGTTTGATCATTGGCCAGATCTGTGGAGAAGCCACAGCGACCGCGGTTTATTATTATTCCCTGTCCTGGCGGCCGTCCTTTTTGGTTGACAGGCAGACCCTCAAGTCCCTGCTCAACTATGGCGTGAAATACGTTGGCGCAGATATCGTCAGCGTGATCTTGCTTAATCTGGACTATGTGCTTGTTGGGCGTTTTCTCGGCGCTGAAGCGTTGGGTGTTTATACGCTCGCTTTCAAACTTCCTGACTTGATCGTTCTGCAGTTCGCCCGTTCCTTAAGTTCGGTCATCTTTCCCATTTATTCAAAGATGCGTGATATTCCCGGCAGCATGGCCAAGGGATATTTGATGACCACGCGTTACATTTCGCTCATCACCGTTCCTCTGGGATTGGGCTTGGCCTTGGTGGCAGAACCATTCACTCATTTGGTCTTTACCGATAAATGGATCGAGGCTGTGCCCGCCATTCAAGGGATTGCCATTTACGCCCTGCTATTGTCGCTTTCTTATAATGCCGGCGGCGCTTACAAAGCTTCAGGAAAACCACAGATCAATACCTGGACGGGGTTGTTTCGCTTAAGTCTCCTTTTCCCCGCTTTGTGGTGGGCGGTGGCTGTTGCGAAATCGATCGTAGCCGTCAGTTGGGCGCATGCCTTGGTGGCCTTGATCGGCACCACGGTTTACACCTACGTTGCCGCGCGGATGCTTGAAATCCCATTGCTCCGTGTTGGCGGGGCGTTGGCTCCGGCTCTGAGTTCCGGCGCGCTGATGGCGGTCGTTGTGTTTGGTTACCTCCAATTGACCGCGGATGCGAACGCGTGGGTGCAATTGATCGGCGGCGTTCTTCTTGGCGGAATCATCTACGCGGCAAGCCTGTGGTTCTTCCAGCGCGAGGTTATTACAGATGCCCTCGATATCGTCAAATCTCTGAGGAAGAAAAAGAACTGATATGCGTGTTGTTCAAGTGCTCGATACCCTTTTGATCGGCGGCGCTCAGAAAATGCAGCTTTTTCTGGCGCAATCTCTTCATCCGCTTGGTGTTGAGTTGACCGTTGTTAATATCAGCAATAAATTTGACCCCGATCTGGTTGCAAAGATAGAACAAGCCGGCGCGCGCGTGGTCTCTTTTCACTTCCGTGGAATGGGTCTCTCGACTTTTTTTAAACTGGTAGCATTCTTTCGCCGCGAAAAATTTGATCTCATCCACGCTTACTTAACCCGCTCGAACATTATCGGCTCCTTTGCCGGGCTCCTGACCGGTATTCCGGTCATCGCTTCGCTGAGGAGTGAAAAATATAATCGCTCCAAACTAAAAAGAATTCTCGAAGATTTTTCCCTCCGCTATTTGGCGACCCGTGTCATGGGGAACGGCGAGGCGGTTGGCATCTTCGCTCGCAGCCGGTCCGGGAAAACTCCCGTGGACGTGATCGTCAACGCAGTGGACCTGACCCCGCCATTGCCCGAAGCGGAAAGGATTTCGCTTCGAACTGAAATCGTGGTGGACCCAACTCGACCGATCATTTTATCGGTCGGACGGTTGACCATTGCCAAAGGTTTTTTTGATCTGCTCGATGCATTCAAGATCGTCCTCGAGAAAAATCCACGCGCGGCGCTTGTGATCGCCGGAGGCGGCAACCTGAAAGACGGGCTTGTTGCGCACATTGAAAAACTTGGCTTGCAGAATGACGTGTTCCTGCTTGGCTTGCGGCATGATATTCCGCAGCTTTTGGCTGCCGCGGATGTTTATGTAAATTCTTCCTATTGGGAAGGGACTCCCGTTTCTGTCCTCGAAGCCATGTCGGCGGGACTGCCGATCGTTGGCACGACTGTTGGCGAGAATCCATACTTGTTGGAACAGGAAGCGGGGCTGTTGGTTTCGCCCGGTCAGCCGCGTGAGCTCGCTGCCGCCCTGATCACACTGCTCGACTCTCCTGCGGCAGGAAAAAAGTTTGGCGCAAAAGCCCGGTCGCGGATCGAACAGGAGTTTTCACGCGAGGCGTGGATTCGCCGCATCCTTGACCTTTACATCAAGATCGTGCCCAGTGCAGAAGTTCACCTCGCAAAGTTTGAGTCCGGGTTGAATGCGAAGACCAATCAGGCGGCGGCATGAAGGGTGTGGTCATGCTGGTGAATTACTTTCCGCCGCTGCCAACTGGCGGTGCGGAACGTCAAGCCGAAAGACTGGCTACCTACCTGGCGTCGAAGAATGTTTCGACCGGAGTGATGACACGCCGCGTAGGCTCGCTGCCCGCCTTCGAGAAACGTGATGGTTTTAGCGTTTATCGTTTGAAGCAAGTGGGCCCGGGAAAACTCAAGACGATCTCCTTCACCATCGCGGCGATCTTTTCTTTGCTGCGCCTGCGAAGCACCTATGATATTTTGCACGCTCATCTGGCTTTTTCTCCGGCGATCGCAGCTGCATTGGCCGGAAAGCTCCTTAACAAAAGAGTGATCGTAAAGTTCGGCAACAGCGATGCGTTCGGCGATATTCAAAGTTCGCAAAAGACCTGGCGCGGAAGGCTGCGCCTTGCGATCCTTCGCCGTTGGGCCGATGTTTGTATTGCGCTCGATGAAGAAATGCACCGCGAGATCCTTGGCGCGGGCTTTCCCGCCGATCATGTGGTCCGCATGAATAACGGGATCGACACGGCGAGATTTTCACCCAACGCCGATAAGAACGCCGCGAAGCAATCACTTGGACTGGCAGGCAAGACGGTCATTTTGTACACCGGGCGGCTTGTGCCGCAAAAAGCATTGCACCACCTGCTGCCTGCGTTAAAGTCCGCTTTGGCCACTTGCCCGGATCTGCATCTTTTGATGATCGGGCAGGGCGAGGAGCGTGATTCGCTGGTTTCGCTTGCGAATGGATTGGGGATCCAATCTGCTGTGACTTTTATCGATCAGGTGGCGGATGTGCGCCCATATTTGAGCGCAGGAGACATCTTCGTTCTGCCGTCATTGGCTGAAGGGATCTCCAATAGTTTGCTGGAAGCCATGGCCAGCGGACTGGCGTGTGTTGCCACCCGTGTTGGCGGTTCGACCGAAGTGCTTGGGCGTGGCGAATATGGCTTGCTTGTTGAACCCGGCAACGTCGAGGAATTGACCGCAGCTCTCGTCCGCTTGGGCAGCTCGCGTGAGGAACGTTCTCGATTGGGTGATACCGCCCGTCGCGTGATGGTTGAGAAATATGATTTTCAAGTGGTTGGAAGACAGTACCACGAACTTTATTTGCGTCTTTTAGGAAAAGCATGAGCAGAAAGATTCACGTATTGCAGATCATTGATAGCATGGCGTTTGGGGGCGCCGAGGTGCTTCTGCGCGATCTTTCAAGCGGATTGCTTGCTCATGATATGCAGGTCAGTGTTTGCTACAACACGAGCGGACCCATCGCGCAGCAGATCGAAGCTGCGGGGATCCCTGTGACCCGTCTGCCTCGTTTTGCAAGGGTCGATCCTTATTTGTTGTGGCAGACCTACAGGCAGATCAAAAAGCTCAAGCCTGATATTGTCCACACTCATTTGTTCAAGAGCGATTTTCATGGGCGTCTCGCGGCGCGAATGGCAGGTGTGCCGGTGGTGATCTCCACTCTGCATAATTGTCACAACTGGGCGAAGAACCCTGTGCTGGGCGGTATTTATGGCGCGAATGCGCGCCTTGCGGATCATGTGATCGCGGTATCTGACGAAGTTCGAGATTATGCCGTTGAACACATTCACGTTGATCCGAAGAAGTTGAGCACCATTGCGAACGCCGTACCTCTTTCACGTTTTGGCAGGGACGCGGCGGCGCGTAACTCAGTCCGCGCGGAGTTTGGCATATCTTCCGGCGTTCCTTTGGTGGGCATCATCGCCCGCCTGACAGAGCAGAAGGACCATGATAATTTCCTGCACGCCGCAAAAATAATTTTGCGCGATCAACCTGAAGCCAAATTCCTTGTGGTTGGCGAAGGACCGCTTGCGGAGTCTCTCAAAGCGCTTTCGTTGTCTTTGGGCATTGATCGGTCGGTGATTTTTTGCGGCAACCGCTCGGATATTCCCGCTGTGATGTCGGCGTTGGATGTGCTCGTTTTCTCGTCCCGCTGGGAAGGACTGCCTGTAGCGCTCCTGGAAGGGATGGCATCTTCTCTGCCGGTAGTCTCGACCCGTGTGGGCGGCGTTCCGGGTGTGATCCAAAACGGCGAGACGGGCGTGCTGGTTCCGCCTGCAGATTCTCAATCGCTGGCAGATGCCTGCCTGTTGTTGATCAAAGATCCCGCCCTGCGCGAAAAGATGGGGCAGGCTGGGAATATCCATGTTCGCGCAAACTATGGCATGGATGGCATGGTGGAAAAGATCGCAAATCTCTATCGGTCCCTGCTTGGAGCGAAGGCATGAAGAAAATGATCCATGTCTTGCAGGTCTCAAAATCCACTGGCGGCGTTGGGCAGTATCTGCGTACGCTGGTTACCAACCTCGACAAAGAGCGCTTCCGCGTCACTGTGATCTGCCTTTCTGAAGGCGGTGATGAACTGGCTGCCGAGCTCTCAAAGTTGAACGGTGTTCGTGCTTACAGCATGCAGATGGACCGCTACAGGATCAGTTTGTTCTCCGATGCCGGCGTAATGTTGAAAGTGGCGCGGATGATCAGACAGGAAAGATATGATGTGATCCACGCGCACACTTCCAAGCCGGGATTTATCGCTCGCGTTGCGGCTTTCGGCTCCGGCATTCCGACCATTTATCGTCCGGCGTGTTTTTCTTTTCATCCCGGCGTATCCAAATGGAAGGCTTATTTTTACGCCGCCATTGAAGCCTTCGCTGCCCGATGGTTCACCACCAAGATATTGGCGGTCTGTGACGATGAGCGCCTGCTTGCCCGGCAGTATCATGTTGGAAAGGATTCGCAGTTCGAGACCATCCATACGGGCATGGATCTGGCTCGCTTCTCCGGTCAGCCGGATGTGAAGTCCATCCGCGCTTCGATGGGCATTCCCGAGTCTGTGTTTCTGATCGGGACGGTGGGAAGGTTAAGCAGGCAAAAGGCACCGTCAGATTTTGTCCGTGCAGCTGCGCAGGTGCACCAGACTCACCCCGACGCTCATTTTCTGTGGGTGGGTGGCGGAGAGCTGATGCAGGAGACCAGGGAACTTGTCCGCTCGCTTGGGTTGGAAGAAGTTTTTCATTTTGCCGATCACCGCACAGACGTTTCGGATGTGCTCAAGTCGATGGATTGTTTTGTGCTCGCATCGCATTGGGAGGGTTTCTCGCTCTCTGTGCTTGAAGCCATGGCGGTCGGGCTGCCGGTCATTGTCAGCCGTGTTTCGGGCGCCGCCGAAGCTGTGTTGGACGGCGAGACAGGTTTTGTCGTGCCAATCGGAGATTCTCGTGCTCTGGCTGCGGCCATGCAGCGCATGATCGCCGACCCGCAAATTGCCAAGGCGTTTGGCAGGTCTGGCCGCCAGCGTTTGGAACAAAAATTTACCATGGAGAATATGATCAGAAATATCGAACGACTGTACGAGAAAGTAGTCCCTGACGGGCTTGCTGCATGAAGTTTTATTCGCTCCGCTTCTTGTTCTCAAGAATAGGTAAAAGGGGCGAAAGACGGAGCGGCTTTTGCGTTTTATAATGTTAACTGTATGGATGACCTGTTCAACGCCTTGATTTGTTCACAGTCGAATTCCATTCATGATTTTTATTAAAGGAGACACCTATGAAAAAAAGATTATCTACCATTGTCATGAGCTTGCTGCTCGGCTTGGTATTGCTTGCCTCCCCGGTAAGCAATGCCTTCGCCCAGACTCCTGCAACTGACGGCGTGGTGACTTTGGCTGACCTGGGGAAGACCGAGATCAGCCTGCGGGGTCCGTATGACACCTCCACCACCACCTTCGGTCTGCCGGCGAACTGGAAATTTACCGGTGATGCCAAGATCAGCCTGAATATCACGACCTCCTTCAACACATCCTTTGTGGACGGTGAAGCGGCCGCCATTGGCGGGATCCTCACGATCTCGTTCAACCGTTCAACGGTGGCGACCCTGGTCTTGAATCAGGTTGGTAACTTCACCTACGAAGTCGCGGTTCCCGCCCGGTACCTTGACTCCGCGCGTGTCGATGGGCTGATGGAATTGAGATACACACTGGATAGCGGCGGTTCCTGTGTCGCTGACCAGAACATGAATGTCATCGTCAATCCCAGCACCAGCACCACCTTCACCTATGAAGAACAGCAGCCCAGCACCGATCTGAGCGCCTTCCCGCGCCCGATCGTTCAGTCCACCATTTACCCTGATCTGGCCTTGGTGGTCGTTCCAGATGAGCCCACCGCTGCCGAACTGCAGAGTGCCTTCACTGTTGCCGCTGGTTTTGGAAACATTGCCGCCAACAGACTCGGTCTCGATCTGGTTACCGTCAGTCAATTGACCGATGAACAGAAGACCGCCACTCACCTGATCTTTGTGGGTAAGGCTGCCTCCCTCCCGACCCTGACCGAGTTGGATCTTCCGCTTGAGGTCACTGGCGGCTCATTCGCCTTCCCCGAAGGCGGACAGGATAACGGTGTTGTCCAAATGGCCAACTCTCCATGGGCGATCAAGAACGTGGTGATGGTCGTCAGCGGCAATACGGATCTGGGAACCTTGAAGGCTGCCCAGGCTGTAAGCACGGGTGTGTTCCAGGCGAACACCGCCCCCAACCTTGCCGTGGTCGAATCCGTTCAGGATGCTGTGCCTGCACCGATGGTGGCTGACCAGTCGTTTGCCGATATGGGATACACCGCCGGTCAGTTTACAAGCCGTGGCGTGGATTCGCAGTTCTATAACTTCTATCTCCCCTCGGGCAGCACCCTTTCCAGCGACGCCTATCTTGATCTGGCGTATGGAAATTCTTCCCTGTTGAACTACGACACCTCGGGACTTGTGGTGTTCTTGAACAGCCAGCCGATCGGGAGCGTGCGTTTCAGCGACGAGACCGCCGGTCAAGCTGTCAACCGCATACGCATTTCCGTCCCTGCTGCCGCGGCGATCCCCGGCGAGAACCGCATCGAAGTCCGCTCCAGCCTTGAGCCGCTTGATAATTGTACCGACCCGAACCTGCGCGGTCTGTGGGCTGTTGTCTGGCCAGAATCCAAACTTCATCTGCCCTTCACGCCCACCCAGTTCAACAATCAGATGGCTTTGGACCTTAGCGCCTATCCTTCCCCGATGGTCTATGATTCGACCCTGGGCACCACTGCTGTTGTCGTGCAGCGCAATGACGTTGGCGCGTGGCGCAAGTTCGTTCAGGCTGCTTCGTATCTTGGCGATCGCAGCAACGGCGCGGTCACAAAGCTCGCCGTGTTCTATGATGACGAAGCGGTTTCTGCCGACCTGGCGGATTACAACGTGATCGTTGTGGGTCGCCCGAGCCAACTCGCGGTCATGGACCAGCTGAACTCCGTGCTTCCCGTTCCTTTTGAGCCGGGCTCAGACATGACTCAGGGTGATTTCCTACAGGTAACTTACCAGATCCCGCCCGAAGTTCCCGTGGGATATGTGGAATTGCTCCCCTCGCCCTGGAACGAAGAGAAAGCTCTTATTGCAGCTTTGGGCAATACACCGGAGGGTGTCGCTTGGGGTATTTCCGCCCTCGTTGACCCTGTGGTGCGCTCACAGTTGGCTGGGAATGTGGCTGTCATCAACAACACTCAGGTGCAGGCTATCGACACCAGACTTATGATGCCTTCGATCCCCGAGCCGGTTCAAGCGAATACTGCCGAAGCTCCAGAGGACCTTCCCGAACCGATTGTGCCTACCGACAGCCGACCTGTCTGGCTGTTGCCCGCTTTGATCATCGCTGTTGTCTTGATCCTGGTGGTGATCCTGGTGGCTATTCTTTCGAATTTCCGCAGCAACCGCAAGCCCGGATAATCAGACTCGCAGATCGAATTAAATAAAAAAAACAATGAAGGGGTTACTGCTCAAGTAACCCCTTCATTGTTTTAATTGAGAGCTATTTAGGAGCGTTCCAGAACTTCCAAAATATGGTGGCGGAATTTTTGGCTGACCGCCGTCCATGAATAGCGTTCTTTGATCAGGTTGAAATTCCTCTCGCCGTACAACCGGCAGAGTGACGGGTCATCCAGAAGTTTGATAATGCCATTCGCCATCCCAGTCACATCTCCCGGCTCAACAAGAAACCCGTTCCACTCGTTCTGAAGAAAATCAGGAATGGCACCCACGTTCGTTCCAATGATCGGCAGGGAAGCCTGCATGGCTTCCAGAAAGGCTATGCCAAAAGGTTCCACGCGGGTTGGCATACAGAATAAGGTCGCGGTCTCGTAATAGGAATTGAGTTCAGACGGCTTGACTTTGCCGACTACTTTGCAGTTTTCAAGCATAAGGTCGGGGCTTGCGCCGACGATCGTCAGGCTGGCGGAGGGATGTTTCTGTCGAACGAGCTTGAAAGCCTCGATCAGCGCCGGGCCGCCCTTGCGCTCCCAGTCAATTCCTACGAAAAGGATGTTTTGATGAGTGTAGGATTTTTCCTTCGCAGGCGTTTCGGTCACTTCCACATTATTGCCCGCGTAAACACAATGCACTTTACCGATCGGTTGGTGATATTGTTCCACGACTGAAGTTTGAATATTTGAGCTTCTTACAAAAACCCTGCTGGCGTTCGAGTACACTTGTTTTTCTAGGTCGATCCACTTTTGTGGATACAGCTTCTTGAGATTAAAATCAGAGTAGGATAGATTAGCAAGGTGGGTGTGGTCTGTGTAGATAAAATGCGGCAGTCCCGGCTGACTGCAATCAAAAAGCGATTGCATCTGAAAGCTGAAAGAATAGTCTCCGCCGGAAAGGCGCTGCTTAAGTAACTGTTTGACCTTTTCAAAGATGAACGGCGTGCGCCAAAAAGCTTCCTTGAATTTTTTGCTCCCGGTTGAAATATCAAACCCGTACGTGAGCACTGTCAATATGGAGTTGATGACCAAAGTGACCGGGCTGGCTTTTACCAGGTCTTCGATATTGATGATCTCCAACTCTTGTTCGGGGAATTGTCTGGCTAAGGCATCTGCAACTTTTACATTCGCAAGCGGCCATGGCTTGGGTCTAATAAATGCGATTTTTTTTGGCATACTCTCTCATTTGAAAAGTTATTCTGGCATTATAACTTACTTGGCAGATGGGCATTTCTATTCCCACTCGGCAGACGGAGAACTCTCGATATGATGCGAAATGGAAAGAATAATCCTCAAAGTAGACGCGGTGGCTCAGGACTCTATTTCTTGCTCCTGCTCACTATTCTTGTGCTGGGTCTGCTTCTTTACTTGTGGATGCTTCCCACAAGCCCGGTGGAGGATCAACCGGGTCAGCCCAGCACGCCAACGGTGACACAGGCAGGCGCGACCCCTGTGCCTGCTTCTGTGGCTTTTCCCGGGGCAGAGGGGTTTGGGGCGTCCACTCCGGGTGGCAGGTATGGGCAGATCGTATTCGTGACCAATCTGAACGACACGACAGACGTCCGCAGTCCTCAATATCCGGGAAGTTTGCGCTGGGCAGTTGAGCATTCTCTCCCGATCGACACTTCGAACCCATACAGCCAGAGGCGAACGATCATCTTTCGGGTTGGCGGGATCATTCCGCTGGTTGATAGTTTGACCCTGAAGCAACCCTATATGACGATCGCCGGGCAAACCGCACCGGGCGACGGCATCACCCTCAAAGGCGGAGAGATGGTCATTGCGACCCATGATGTGATCGTTCGCGGAATCAGAATTCGTGTGGGCGATCAGGGCGAGCCGACCTGCTGCCTGGACGGCATCAATATCAGCACCAGCCACGCTGAGAGCGATGTGTACAACATCATCATTGACCATAGTTCGGTCAGTTGGGCGATCGATGAGAATTTATCGACTGTGGTCGATGAGGATAAACCTTTTATCGTTCGCGATATTACGATCCAATGGAGCATCATCAGTGAAGGATTGCATGACAGCATTCACCTTGATGAAGGCGCAACAGAAACGGACCCTCACAGCATGGGCGCGATCCTGGGTGTGGGCGGGGAGAATATGACCCTGCATCACAATATCTTTGCCAATAATTGGGCGAGGAATCCGCGCATTTCCGGTGTCAGGAATGTTGAGGTCATTAATAATGTGATCCACGGCTGGGGGAACGCCGCAATGGAGACCAGCAAGGATCTGAATGTGGCACACATTTTGAATAATTACTTTCAGGCAAGCGAGGACTCTCGTGAGTATGAGATCGTTCTTTCGGATAATACCGGACCTGAGAGTCAATTCTTCATCAATGGGAATATAACTCTCGATATGCGGATAGGCAACGAGTTGATGGATGCCCGGGTCAAAATGCCAGATCAGTATACACTCGCTGACCAGTTGCTTTTCACCTCGAGCAAGGTCAAGACAGAAACCGCAAGAAAAGCCTTTACCAGTGTCCTGAACTTTGCTGGTGTGATCTTTCCGGTGAGAGATGCGGTCGACATGCGCGTGATCAAGAACATAAAGAATCAGGAAGGGCAGATCATCGATAGTCAGGATGAGGTGGGGGCTTGGCCCGATTATCAGGGCGGGGAATATCCCGTAGACCACGACAATGACGGAATCCCCTCGGCGTGGGAAGTTGAGCATGGATTGAATCCTGATTTTGCAGGTGACGCGAATACGCCTACCTCGCTTTCCCCCGATGGCTACTCATGGATAGAGGCTTATATCAACTCGCTGATACCTTCTCGTTAGTTTTTATTACAACGAAAATTTAGTGGGAGCGTGACGGGTCAACCCGCCAGAAACCTGTCTGTCAGGCGCGACATGTATCTGCCTAGGACGGGACGGGCGACCGACTTCAGCATCCGCATTTTTTTGCGGTTCGTAAAATCTCTTTCGTCCATGCTCCACTTGAACATGACCTCGCTCGCGCAGTAAAAATCCAGCAAAGGTTGCGAATACTCTCCCGGCTTGAAGTAACTTTCAATAATGGCTTGCCTGCTTTGATCCCAAAATTTACGCGTGAAAAATCCGCCGGTGACCATGGGGATCGGCTTAAGGTGCAGGTCGGTCAGAAGGGCGGCGAGGTCGTTGTAAATGGATCTGCGGCTGGAGTTTGCCCGGGGATCGAGAACGCAGATCTGTCCCTGCGGGGTGACCAGAATATTCGAGCAGTGAAAGTCTCCATGAAGCTGGGCAATGGTCTCTGTGCCGGTGATCTGCCTGGACTTGGATTCGAGCAGAGCCAATTTGCGCGCGGCATCCGCGCTCTTCCCCATGAATTGTTTTACATCAAGTTCGATCTTTTCGATGCGATCTTGAAGCAACTCCTGCGAGACAGGCTCGATCTTTCCGCCGCCCACATGGTCGTGGTAGTGTCTGATCCATTGGCTGGCATTACGAAGATGGCGGGTGAATTCGGCGGTGGCTTTAGCTTGGCTGAAGCCCACTGCCAGGGATGTTAATTGTGACCGCAGCGGACGGGCATTAACCTCGAGCATCACGATCGCGTTCCACTCTTCGAGATAGCTCAATGGCTGCACGGCGATCAGGTTTGGATCGCCCAGTTCCTCAAACGACCGCCAGGTTGCTTCCAATTGCGCCATTTCACTTTTTGCGAGCGTGCGCAAGGAGTCGTCTTTGAGGGCCGCCGCAAGGTCTCGTTTGTGCGGGCGGTGCGCGATCTTGGCCAATACCACAGGTGAAGAGTCCAGCCCTTCAATGGGGAAGCGCACAATGAACGAATTGGCAAAGGACCGCACAACGGGGAGGTGCGAAGGATCGATGCGCGCCTTTGACCCAAACCGATCTGACAAAGACCCGGTCAATGATGTGGAAATGTCGTTCAGTGTTTTTTGATCGAAATCTTGTGTCATCAGCCTGTTTTTTCCTGATCGAAATTAGAACTCTAAATTCTCCGGTGCGCCTGCGCCCAACAATGCTGCTTCATTGCAAAATAACCGGGGCTGCGATGTGGCATTATAATCGCATAATAATTGTGAATAATAGCACTAATAGGGGACTTAAAACGAATGACGATTTGGAGAAATTAAGCCATGAAGAAAAATATAACCCAGCAAGTAAAACGGGTCTCCAATAAATTAAAGTGGACCTGGATCTGGACATCTGACACGCTGTCAATAAGCAAAAAGGATTTTTCCTGGAAGGTGCGGCAGCGAATGAAGAAGGATAGAAATCCATTGTTCATTGAGCTTCAAGATAAATTCAAGGTCAAGGAGTACGCCCGCGAAAGGGGAGTTAAAACACCTGAAACCTTTTTTGTGACCGATCAACCTGAAACAATTCCCTTTGAGACTTTGCCGGACCATTGTTTCATCAAGGCCAACCATGGCTGTGGTTGGAATATCCTGTTCAAGGACCGTGAATTATTTTTGTTCGAGAACGGGGCAGATCTGATCGGAGGCGGACATTTTTCAAAACACCGATTGACCCGGCAAGAATGTATTCGATATTGCGACCTGTGGTTAAAGTCGGTTTACTCCAAAAGCCAGTGGGTTTATCAGCAGATCACCCCGAAGATATTTGCAGAAGAGATCCTCGTTCCTATGGATGGAGAAGCGCTGGTTGATTACCGATGTTTTACCTTTCAAGGAAAGGTGAAAGCGGTTCAGGTGACATCGCCGATCTACCATGAACATCATCAAAACATGTTCGTTGACCCATGCTGGCAGGAGATCAAATTAAAGGTTTATCGGGAGAAGAAACCCGATCCGCCTCCATGCAGACCTGAGCGTTTTGGTGAGATCATCTCTTCGGCGGAGAGGCTCGGCGCCGGGCTGGATTTTGCACGAATTGACATCTACAACACGACCCGGGGAATTATGCTGGGCGAAATGACGATCTATCCTGAGGGCGGGGATACTGAAGTCCCGACCGGTGATGCGGAATTTAATCAGTGGCTTGGCGATCAGTGGGTTTTGCCGGCATCCATTCGTTCATGAGGCGTTGACCGGTCGTTGTTGATGCGGTTGCGGATTTTTTCCCGGGCGGTTTTATCCAGAATATCGAAACCGCATTCGATGAGATAGTTTACATAACTCGCGTCCGCATCTGTCCCCGCTTCAACTTGCTCGACCACCCTGAGAAGTGCTCCGCGTATGCCGCTCGCGCGGTGCGCCCAAAATGAATCAGCAGAGATGCGCTCAAGGCGGGCAAGCAATAATCGGGTGAGGTCGATGCGGTTTGTGTCCATGCGTGATGGTGGATCTTTCCTTTTGAGGCGGAAAAGCCTGCAGGGTAAATAAAACTTCCGATCCTGCTCGTTTGATCGAATTTGGCATTTGCTTGTAGGCCAAAGGAGCGTGGGATGAAAGATCAGTTCTGATTATAAACCTCTCGCAATGATCGTATGTGTGCTCGGTCTGGGGTTATGAAAGTTTTTCCTTTAAGTATTCGAATTTATAGTGCTTGGGTACCCAATAGCCATCGGGTAGTTGCAGCCAGATGATCGTAAAATCTGACCCGGTTTCAGGCGGGATCTTTTCGGTGATGATGCGCGCTGTTTCGGTCTGAAATTCCACTCCAACGGGCATGGCTGGTTTTGTGTTTTCCTCATACATGCTTGGAGTTTTTCGCGGTTTGACCGCGCGGACGACGATGTAGGTTCTTGTTTTGGGAACGAGCACATCCTCGTCCACGAACATGACAATGTGAGTCCCTACTGCGCGTTCCTGTCCTGAAACCCCGCCTTCGATGGGTGTGTTGATCACCCGGTCTTTTACCCACATGGTGGAGCTGCCGCCGCCATCAAGGTCTATGGCTTTCCATGCGCCGAATTCGATCATCACCCGCGCCGCATCGAACAGGTTTACTCCAATGTTGCTGGGTCCCTGCCTTCCATCAATCACACATTCAATGAATTTTCCATCTTGAGTGATGCCTGCCAGTGTGCGTGGATGAACTTCGCGCCAGGCTGCCGAGGTGTTGGGGCTGACCTGCCCATCTTGGACAATGAATCTTTTCCCGGCCAGCGAGTTAAACACCTTTTCTCTGGAGTTGTGGGCGTTGATCTGAGGTTGATTGTTTTCCGTGAAATTGACCCACGGCTCATACCCGTTGAGCGGGCGATAGAACGTTCCCTGCGAAACATGCAGCCCGACGGCGCCGTATCCGTTATAGTCGCCTCCATTGATCACGATCTGTGCTTCATGCTCTTTCGCAATGGATGATACGGTCTTGCGCCCGTATTTGGTTACAAGGAATCTTTTGCCTTGCGGGTCGATGACCGCCACGAAACAATGAGAATTGAAGCGGTACACTTTGTGCAGGGTCACTCCTTCGAAAGGCTGGGAATGTTCTTCGTGGAAGATGGGTTGAGCCGATTCTTTTTCGTTGACCCACTCTTTTAGTTCGTCCAACGTGCCCGGATAAATGTTGACGCCGATCGGTTTGTCACAGCCAGGCAGGATAAGCCGGTCGGCGGTAGCCTGCCACATCCAACAGATCCCGGGGACTTTGTCTATGTTGGCGGGGCCGGGCAGCAGGTCGATCTTTTCTCGAAGCTTGCTCCATGTCCACCGCTCAATGGATCTGGGGTATAGGACGCCCGGATATTGCGCCCACCAATAATCATTTTCTTGCGGCCAACGATCCATTAACTGAAGGTATCTTTCACTGGTATGGATCATGAAATTCCACCGGCGGGATATTTGTTCGAAGAAGTTGACGGCGGATTCCGCCTCAATGCCGGTTTGGAAGGTGGGTGCGGCGACAAATCCGAGCATGACCGCGCCTGCTTCATAGGGCATGTGTTTCACCAGCCAATCGTAATTTCTATTCTCATCCAGATTTGGGTTATAAATAAAATAAGGGATGCGTAACAACCCGGCGGCTCCGGCTTCGGACCATTGTTTGGTGAAGTTTTCGTCAAGGCGATGCCCTTCCGCGATATGATTTATGCGGATAAGCATCCCGGCGATCTGATTGGATCTCAGTTCACCTTCATTGATGGCTTCCGCTCCGTGAGTATTCACCAAAAGTTGATACCCGTCCATGTAAACTCCTTGAAATGTATTCCGAGTAAATAAAGTATAGATGCCGGGGATTTTTCTGGTAACGGGTTTTTATGGAGTATTTTATGGGCGTTTTTGACCATCCCGTCTGTGTGAGGTTGCGATGTACAGAACCTTACGGGTCTTGTACAATCAAGCCTGATTACGTATATTTTGTTTCATCTTTGGAAGAAGGACAGCTCCAGACCGATGATCGTTCATGAACCACTGTTTGAAGAAAGAGAAGGGCTGATCGAAGTATCGGCCCGTTTTGAGTTATCTTTGCCAATCCCATTTATGCCTGAGTCGTTGTGGTATCGATTCCCGATACGCTATCGGGAATCTCTCAACGGGCGGCTTGATGCATTTGCTCCCACAGCATTATTGGTCGCCATGTTTGCCGGGGAAGACATTGAATTTAAGGGGAGGCTCTCGCCCAGGCTGGCTTATCATTTGCAGGAGTACATGGAGATCTTTCACTCCTGGGACTCGAAGTTGTATAAAAAGGTTGGGATAACCTACGGGCAATTAGAGGAACCTGTCCAAGCAGACGGCAAAAAAATGGTGTGCTCAGCCTTCAGCGGAGGCGTTGATTCGTTTTACACCTTGTGGGCTCATCTCCCTCAAAATCAGACTATTGCGCAAGCGCAGGTTTCGCACGGACTTTTCCTTCACGGCTTCGACCTGCGTTTGGATGACCCTTCCAATTTTGAAGCGGCTTCTGACACGTACGCGGGAATTTTTCAAGACCATGGCATGGAGTTGATCCACGCTTCAACGAACGCCTATCAGTTTTCAGAATTCCGCATCAACTGGACGATGTTCTTTGGCGCGCCTTTGATCGGGGCGGCTTTGCTGCTAGGCGATCGAATGCAGCGATTCTATATTCCCTCCGGCATGCCCTCGTATCTCGACCTTTTTCCCCAAGGAAGCCATCCCTTGATAGATCATTTACTTTCGACTGAATCGACAGAGGTCGTCCATCACGGGGCTTCGCTTGGCAGATATGAAAAACTCGAAGCGCTCGTTTCGTGGCCGGCCACCTTCAACAAGATCCGCGTTTGTTCAGATAAATTGAAAATGCACGGGGTGGAGAATTGCTCCGCCTGCCATAAATGTTATCGCACCATGGCGTTTTTGGAACTGTTGGATGCGCTTCCAAACTACAGGAATTTCTCGGGTAGAATGCGTCCCGTGGACTATTTGCGATGGGGTGCGCTGACCCATCTTAATCCAGAGATCGAAACGACCATTCGTGATATTGCCCTTCGCAAAGGCCGGCTCTCGACGGCTTTTTGGATGCAGACTGCGATCCTTCTGCACTATGTTCGAAAAACCATTCTGAGATTTGTAAAGTGGTTCTTCAACAAAGATCAGTTATATTTGTTGAAACGCCGAATCTATCAGCCTGAATCAAAACAAAATATCTGATCTGCATTGGAGAATTATGATCATTCATGAACCTGAAATTCTAATCAAAGATGGGCGGGCCATTTCGTGGGCGCGGGTGGAGACTTCTCAGAAGAGCGGGTTCTTCCCTGAAAACATTTGGTACCGGGTTGCGGAAGAGCACGCCTCTTTTTTGGGTGTACAGAGCGATGTGTTTTTGGTCGCGAGCATTTTGGGCGCGATGTATTATGGTGAGGATGTGTGGGTTCGAGGTTCGGTCTCGCCGCGCCTTGCCTATCGCCTGGATGAATACCAGCATGTCATGAATCTCCGCGCACACGGCCAAGTAAAGCGTGTGTCGGTCCATTATGACAAATTATCTCCATTGTCCGCGCAGCCCAAGGGAGTTGGTACTACTTTCTCAGGCGGTGTGGACTCGCTTTTTACGGTCTGGAGCCACCTTTCGGAAAGACAGCTGGATCCAGATCACCAAATAACACACGGCATTTTCGTTCGGGGTTTCGACATCGTTCCATCGGATAGGGAAAAATATGACCGCCTGTTCGAGCGCTTTAATCCAAAAGCCGCAGAGATCGGTGTCAAACTCATCGAGTTGGAAACGAACTTTCTCAGCGTGACACATCATAGGCTGGACTCTCCCCGTTTTTATGGGCCATCGATCGTAAGTTGCGGACTCGCCCTGCCCAATCTACTCCAAAGGTTTTACACCCCAAGTTCCTGGGATCATCGTTCTTTGATGCGGAAAGCATATTCCTCCGACCCTTTGGTGGATGGATTTTTATCCACAGATACCATGGAGATCGTTCATCACGGTTCCACTCATCGGCGGATCGAGAAGATCATGGCGATATCCGATTGGGATCTTGCGCATGAGCTATTGTTTGTTTGCCTGGAGCCGAAGTTGGCGGGGTACCCCTGGAATTGTTCGCGGTGTGAAAAATGCAACCGTACAATGATCCCGCTTTACGGATTGGGCAAACTGGAAAAATTCAAGTCCTTTCAAAAACCGATCAAGAAGAACTGGCAGGTTTTGTGGTTTGCGCGGAAATTTTCCATGAAAAATGATTTCGTCAGCGAAATATTTCTTTACCTAAAAAAACGGAAACCAGACGTGCTTCCCTGGTTATTGTTGACTGTTTTTCTAGGAGCAATTCGTTATTTGGTAGTGACCAACCTGCCTGAGGTGTTTAAGAAGTTGCTGCGACCCTTTGGTTTTTATGTTAATCCCAATGATTCTCCAACTGCTTATGAGGTGGAGGAGATCACCCAATTGCTCAGAGAGCAAAATTCGATCAGGGCGGAAAGACCGGTCAGCGGGAGATAGTCAGGATCTGCCCTTAACTTTTTGCATCCACGATGAGATCCATGCTTGGATATTTTCCCTGTCCGTTGCGTTGAGCCCAATGAAATATACGAACGGTAGGTACATGAGTGAGATCAGGGTTGCCGATGCGAGCAGTAGAATAAAGCTGTTTAGAGAGATCAGGGTGCTTACAAAATAAGCACAAGCTGTGATCGAAAATGTAACCAGCAAAATGCCAATGAGATGCCGGCTGTATTGATGGAACGAGAACCCCATTACTTTGGCAGTATAGATCGGGATAAAGATCGAATAATTCAGGGAGAGCGTCACCATGCCTGCGATCACAATTCCCATTGCGCCAAATTGGGGTGCGAGTTTGATCGCCAGCCAAAGGTTTAAAAGGCTCATGGACAGAATGACAAGAGATGGGATTTTTAATTTATTCATGGAGATGTTGACATTAAAGAATGGCTCAACGATCAAGTTCGTTGAAAGAGGAAAGACCATGAGAGCCAGCAGCCACCCCATACTGCCAAAATCGGGTCCGAGCCAGACCTTGAGGAAGGGAACTGCCAGCCCGCAGATGAGACCGATCGGCAGCGCCATGCTCAATCCTACTAATTTGATCGATCGGATCAGGACTGCGTTGATCCCTTCAAAATCCGAATCTCCATATTTGGAAAGAATGGTTGGTCCCCATACTCCGCCAATGGCAGAGGAGAGGATGCGCAAATTCTTTGGGATGAAGACCAGCGCCGCGTACATACCGGCCGTCTTCAGGTCCAGCATTCGATTCGCGACCAGAATATCCACATTAAGAAAGATCAAAAATCCGATCTGGTAAATAAACGTGAGCGAGCCGCTGCCAAGGACCAGCCTTAGATCTTTTATTTGGAAGTCGCGCCAGCGGAATTTGAACTCGGGCAACAGGGTCTTCCACAGATAAAACTCCCCAGCCAGGTTAAAGATGGCGGCGCTGACAGCCCCGATCCCCACATAAAGAAGAGACGGCTGCTTGAAAGAAAAAAGGATCAGAATGACGGCTACCTGGATGATGCGTGCGCCCAGAAAGCCAATATTCCGAAGGTCGAAGCGATTGCTGGCAAAACTGCCGATCGAAAAATTAACGCGCAGGGTGGTTAGTAGAAACGAAATAACAACGCATAAAAATAATAGCTGAACATCACGCGTGGAATTTTCCGGCATCTTGAAGAGGTCAGGCAAAAGAAGCACAAGCACGAACCCGAGCGGGAGCGCGAGGGAGATCAACAGCAATGTGACGATCAAGTTGGTGTTGAATATCTGCCCCGCTCGTTCTGTTTCGCCTTTTGCGAGCCTGATGGTGATGTGGCGCGACATGGAGATGTTCAGGGATTGAGTCAGTAACGAAAAATAATTGGTTACCGAAGTGGCAAGTGGAATGAATCCGAACAATTCGCTGCCCAATTTTAAAATCAGGTAGGGGGTGTACCAAAGGTTGTAAAGGATATCCACCACTATGAATGCCAGATTGGAAGTGATGTTTCTCGCTGTTTGGGTTACGCCCAAGTCTGGAGTGGATTTCGCCATTTTTCTCTTGTTAACTGATTTGATCTTTTATTTTTGCCATGAAATCAAAATGGGCTTGTTTTCTGGTTTCGATCTGACGGTCAATATGTGGGGCAAAACTGCTTTGCCACGCATTTTTCACTTCATCGGCATGAAACAGGAAATGTTCAGTCTTGAAGTTTTCATCTATTTGATTAAAGTACAGGGATTCGAATCCGAAACTTCCAAGCAGGTCAAACAATTTGCTCTGGCTTCTGGGCAGAGACTGTTTGTATTCCAATCCAACGAAAGGTGTCTTGTTTTTGAGGCAGAAGATCGAGCCATGAAAGCGATCTGTGATGCAAAAGCTTAGATACCGAAACGCTTCAGCCCATTCAAAGGGAGTTAAGATATGCCCAAGGTTGAAATCTGCGGCAGAGTTGTACATGTTCAAGGCTACGATCTGGTATCCCCTGGCTTTGTATTGAGCGCGGATCTCAGCGGATAATTTTTTGTTTCCAAACATCAACAGACCGAGGATGGGGCGTGTCAGGTCCAACCCGGCGGAGCGAAGTTTCTCAGCGACTTGTGTGCCGCCCACTTCGTAAAGAAATGCCGGATCTGGAATATGCTCCACGATCCCACCTTTTCTGTTTCTAAGGTCACGAATCATTTGATAGGTGAAACTGTCTCTTGCGCCAATGACATCAAAGCCATCCAGATATTCGCCGATCTCTTTGGATGATCGCTGGATCAAATTGGGGTCGGATTCGTATGCAGATACACCATAGGCGATCTTGGGGATATTTGTTTTTTCCGGCAGCCAGTAGATGTTTGGGAATTTGGGGCGCTCAGTACCTTGAGTGATACACCAGACATCCATGCCGACTACGAGCGCATCGTATTTTTTTGCAAAAAGTTGCTGAAGTGATTTTTCACCTGAAAAGTACGGGAGTTCTGTATCTACGTCCAGGAAACTTTGAATTTGCTCGTTCCACATTTGCGCCCGCCGAAAATAGAAAAGGGGGATCTTTTGAAGGAACTTGTAACGCTTGGCATACTCATACGCCGCCAGACGTTTTGATTTGTAATTCAGCAGTTTCACATCAAAACCCTGAAAACCGTGCTTGAAAATATTTTGCAGGGAGTATGCAAACAGAAAAGCGCCGCTGTTTGGAATATGGTGAAAAGATAATATCCGCACCTTTTTGGGGTTGTTTTCCATGAAATATCCTGAAATGAAAAAGTCAAATAAATTCGAACTCAACTGATTTTACATGGTAATGCGCTTTATTGCGAAAACGCCGCCAGCAATTTTGATTGCCGGCAGCGTTTTGTGCAAGTGGAAGTTTTGGGAGTCTTAATTGCTTTCCATGATGATCGGGGTTAAGTATTTTTCCAACATGGCGAGACTGATCTCCCCGGTCCACGCGTAGCGGACTGTGCCCGCGCGGTCGATGACGTAGGAGTTTGGCAGGTTTCCGTTCTTGAAGGCTTGCAGCGCATCGCCGTTTGGGTCGAGCCAGATGGGAAATTTCAACTTCAGGCTGTTCACGAACTGAGAGACCTGATCCTTTCCATCGCCTGCTTCGATCGCGACGATGGTGAACCCCTCTGACTCGTGGGTCTCGTAATATTGTTCCAATGTGGGCATCTCCGCCTTGCAGGGAGGGCACCACGTAGCCCAGTTATTGACCAGCACCACCTTGCCGCGAAAATCTTCAAGCGACTCGGTCGTTCCATTCAGGTTTTGGAGCGACAATTGTGGCGCGGAATAATCGACCGCCATCGGCACCACTGAGCGATCCACGGATGCAGATGCGGCGGCTTCATCGGTGCGGCGTAAAAGGGCAAATAGCATAAATCCAAACAGGATCAGCCCGACACCCGTGAAGACTGGCACCCAGTTGTTCTTCCTTTGCTTTCGGTATTTCTTCTGCTTTTTCATCAGAGAGCCTTAATTCTTCTTGACGGCGCTCATAATCTCCGCCAGCATTTTCGCTTCGGGATACGCGCCCACGACAATTCCCTTGCCAGAATTGATCACAGTCTGTGGCACGCCCTGCACTCTAAATTTTTGTGAGAGCTCGGGGAATTCCATCGCGTCCACTGCTTCGGCGCGGATCATCTTCGGGTTTTCCATTGCGATTTGGTGTGCGAGCAACACGGCTCGCGGACAATGCGGTCAGGTAGGGGTGACAAAGACCTGCAAGAGCAGAGGCTGTGTCAGCGTTTTCAAAAAATCACGGGTTGCGGCGCTCAGCCCCGAGTCACGTTTGGATGCGATGATGATGTCATTGATCAGCGAACTGAATTCATATCCGGCGGGGATGCCGGAGAATTGAACTCCGAGGTCCACGATTTGATCGCCGTCTTTCGAGGCGATGACGATGGCGGGCGCCTTGTCCACTTTGTATTGGGCGGCGACGGCAGCATCCTTCTTCAGGTCGTAGATCGAAAGCCCGACCTTGTCGCTGATCTCGCTCACTTCGCTCAAGAGTTGCTGGGTCTGGTCGCAGTATTCGCAGTTTTCCTCCGAGCCGAAGAAGAGGATCTGCACAGGATGATCGACTTCTGCGAATGCCTCGCCGATCTGCTGCACGACCTGTTGGTTTAGCAATTTTTCCATGGTTTCTCCAGTGTGTTTGGGTTATGTGATTTGGATGCGCGAGAGGCGATAAAGTTGCACCTTTGCAACTTTTTGCGATTAAAATCATCCAATGGAAAAAGAAGTGACCGCAGAAATTTCGCTCGCTGCACTGCGCGCGGGAGACCGGGTTGAATTCGCCCGCATGGTGGATTTGTACTCCGCTCCAATTTACCGCCTCGGGTTGAAGATGCTGGGCAGCCCGCAGGATGCCGAAGATGTGCTTCAGAATACTTTTTTGAGTGCCCTGACACATCTCTCCAACTTTGAAGGACGTTCCAGCATTTCCACCTGGCTGTACCGTATCGCATCCAATGAAGCCCTGATGTTGATCCGCCGCAAAAAGCCGGCATTCAACCTCGAAGACCTGCAGACCGATGATTCAGACGAAGGTGCGATGCCTGAGATCTTCGTGGACTGGAGTGTATTGCCCGAGCGCGAACTGCTGACCGGTGAAAGCAAACAAGCCATCGATGACGCGATCCAAAAACTGCCCGAAACTCTGCGCATGGTCTTTGTCCTGCGCGATATTGAAGATATCTCCATCAAAGAGACCGCCGAGATTTTGAACCTGACTGAGACCAATGTGAAAACCCGTCTGCTCCGCGCCCGCATGTTTCTCCGCGAGCAGCTATCTGCTTATTATGGCGAGCGCCTGACCCGAAAGGAAAAACATGACTGACCATTCCCATAAAAATTGCAAAGCGCTGCTGGGGTCGCTTTCGGAATATATTGACGGCGAACTGCCCGCTGAACTGTGCGCAGAGATCGAGAAGCACCTGGAAGGATGCGAGAATTGCCGTGTTGTCTTGAACACGACAAAGCGCACCATTGACCTGGTGCAACTGCCTGTGGAGGAGACTGTTCCGCTGGATGTGCGTGAACGCCTTTTTAAGCGCCTCAATCTTGACGATTACCTGATCCCCAAATCCTGACATATCTTCACCTGAATCAAACAGGCACAGAAAATTTTCTGTGCCTGTTTTTTATCTGCTACGTTGTTTGTTTCTTTAATTCGCCAAACCCTTTGGAGATCAACGTGAACGCAAAGGATAAGAAGATGCCAGCCAGGATGAGCACTCTCCAGTCGAGGAGTTGAGCAGTGATCGAACTTCCCTGTCCTGTGGCTGTGTAGGTGGTGGATGTGTTTGCCGCCGGCAATAAACCGAAGAGCGTGGAGTTGTTGGTGGTGGCAGTGTTTCGCATCCATGGCGGACCGCCTGGGCGGGTGAGGGTGGCCACTTCAGGCGCGGTCGGTTCCCACTGGCGGATGAACCCGACAATTGCTTGAATTTCCGCTTCGGTCATACGGTCGCCCCAGGTGGGCATGGCAGTGCCCGGCACGCCCGAAGTGACGATCTGCTGGATGGCTTGGTCGTTGGTGGTGGTCAGGAAACCTTTGACGTTAATTGACGGCGCGCGCGGAGTTCCCTGTCCTTCGGGTCCGTGACAACTTGAGCAGTTTGCCGCAAAAAGTTGAGCGCCCAGCGCAATGGATTCTTCCGTGGTGGGGATGGGAACATTAGGCGCAGGAATTGTGCCCGCCGGAATCTCTGCCCAGCGTTTGATGAGGGTCACCAGCGTGGATATCTCCTCAGTGGTCAGGCTGTTGCTCCAGCCCGCCATGAGCGTGCCTGTATTGCCATAGGTCAGGGTGCGTGTCAGGTCTTCGGTAAGTTTTTCACGGGTGTCGAGATCGTTCAATGCGGGGGCAATGCCGGTTCCGAGTCCATCGGCGCCGTGGCAGGAGACACAGTTCGCCGCAAAAAGTTGAACCGCTGATTGCAGTGTTGCGCCGTCGGAAAGGTTGGCAACTTCGGCAAATAGAACCGGGTCAGGTTCCGTTGTGAAAGGGATCAGCGGGGCAAGCCCGAGGTTGACCACGCGGTCGCCCGTCTCGTTCCAATCGCCATACTGGATCAACAGGACAAGTTCTTCGATCTGATAATCGCTGAGCGCGCCGCCATCTTCCATTGACCAGGCGGGCATGGCAGTTTGATACCGTCCACGGGAGATGGTCTTTTGTAATTCTTCAAAAGGCATGGAGACAAGGGCCGGATTATTCAAAGCAGGTGTTGCGCCAATGCCTTCGCCGTTCAAACCGTGACAGATGGTGCAATTCTGAGCATAGAGCGTCATCGCTTCATCCAATTGGACGTTGAGCACTTCTGCCTGCGATTCGGTGATGCGGGCTGGTTCGTTGAGCATGTACCAGCCGAGACCCGCGGCAATGAGCATGGTGGCGCCCAAGCCGATAAGGGATTCAATGAGGTGTGATTTTGGGTTCATAGGGAGTTCCTGTCAGATCTACATATTTACGGATAAACAACCTGTGCGATATCGTAAGACTGGCGTTGCAAGATGTTGCCTGTATCCACTTTGATCTCGCCGTTTTCGATAGTGAGTGCGAATAGGTCAAGCGGACGCGGGGCGGGCGGATTTTCCACGGTGCCGTGCTGGTCGAATTGCGAGTTGTGGCACGGGCAGACAAATTTCTGCGCGGTCGAGTCCCACGGGACGGTGCAGCCGAGATGTGTGCAGCGGTGATAGACTGCGATGAATCCACCGTCGCCGATGCGGACGATGTAGAAGCGTCCGTTCGGGATGTGGGTG
Organism: Anaerolineales bacterium; assembly: GCA_017985935.1. Taxonomy (GTDB): domain Bacteria; phylum Chloroflexota; class Anaerolineae; order Anaerolineales; family Villigracilaceae; genus Villigracilis. The sequence goes on from JAGNWT010000008.1 coordinate 39,144, forward strand.
ACAGAGTTGGGGGGGAAGTCATCCACCAAACCAGCGGTGATGACGGAGCCAAATTCGCCCTCGGCTAAGCGCGGCTGTAGATAGGCAAGGAAGACGCCCGCCGTTTCAAGCGCGGCGACTCCGCCGAAGAATGCCCACGCGAGTTTGAGAAAGTCGCGGCGGGAAAGGGGTTGGGGTTGAGTTTCGGTCATGGGGAATTCCTAAAGTGATCATTGATGAAGTTAGAAGGATGAATAGAAAACTGGAAATTACTCTGCATTCATCATTCTGACTTCTGCATTTAGTGAGTTGGCATATTCCAGGGAAAGTATAGGCTCATGCCGGGTCCGCGGAAGTAGATGCCGATGAGGGTGAGCACAATAAAAGCGGTGAAGAGAAATACGGCGATGAACAACACACGTTCCTCGGTATCCGCTTTGAAGGATCTGTGGATCCAGTCGTCGAGGGCGACGAGCGGCAGAAAGATGACTGCTAGCGGAATGAGTCCGTTCGAGAGCAGGGTATTCCAGGTCGGGAGCCAGAGAGTCCAATTGAGGAGATATTCGTCGAGCAGGACCCAGATAGGCGTGGAAACGAGTGCAATGCCAATGGCAAGCAGGGTGAGGGAACGTCCACGCTGGGAGCGGAAGTACACGCCAACGCTCTTCATGTTCAGGTCAAAGAAGGGCAGGGTGAAGATGCCGATGATGGCAAGCGACGGAATGACGATCGCGCCGACCAGCGGGTGGAAGTGCAATAGGAGTTCCTGTAAGCCCATAAAGTACCACGGCGCTTTGGCAGGGTTGGGAGACAATGCCGGGTTGGCGATCCCTTCCAATGGAGCAGGAACAAGCATTGAGAAGAGGAGAAGCGCAGCGCTCCATCCAAGAGCGAAGATCATCTCACGATTCACCAAATGCGGAATGGTCGTCACGCGCTCGGGCTTGGGATCCTCGGTTTGCTTTGAAGATTTGGGGATGGTCAAGCCGCCATCTTTGCGGACGCGCCAAAAGTGATAAGACATCAGCCCGAAGATGGCGAGCGGGATGAATGAGATGTGCATTGAGTAGAAGTTGAGAAGCGTGTTCGCGCCCACTTCGGGTCCGCCGAGGACAAGCTGGGTAAGCCATTGCCCGATGAGCGGCACGTAGCTGATGATGCTGGTACCGACGGTGATCGCCCAGTACGCGAGTTGATCCCACGGCAAAAGATAACCGGTGAAGTTCGCGCCAAGGACGAGTAACAGCATGGCAGCGCCGATAAGCCAGTTCAGTTCACGCGGCGGGCGATAGGCGCCTGTAACAAAGACGCGGATGAGATGAAGCACCGAGACAACAATAAGCAGGTTGGCGCTCCAGTGATGCAGGTTGCGGATCAGTTCGCCGAACCAGACGTTGGAGTTGATCTCCAGAATGTCGAGATAGGCTTGTGGTGCCGCGGGTGTGTAGTTGTTAAGCAGGATGATGCCTGTCAGCCCGAGGATGGTCATGAGCAGGCCCGCGAGACCGCCCAAGCCCCAGGTGTAGGTCCACTTCATGGAAGTGACTTCCACCTTGGCGGGGTGAATGTGCAGGATGAGGCTTTCCATGACCATGCGCATCCGTCCGCGGTCATCGGATGGGACGCCATCAGGGGTGAGGCGGTGTTTCATGCGCTGAAAGATCGAAGGTTCAGATTGGGGAGTTTGATCGTCCATGATTATTTTCCTGTAATGTGATGCTCCCTTTTTATCAACGCAAGGTATGGCGGAATGAAAGAAATTATGAAGGTTTGGTAAAGGATGGTCTTCTTAAAGTCTTGAAGGAACATTTACATATTCTTCGTCGCGCCAAACTATTCTTCAAAAGACCCGTATCCAAACCGGGATCTGTTCGTCTTATTAAGTGAGTCAATGTGAATCCAGATACCGAATTATTGACACAGGCAAGGCGGCTTGAGCCCTGCGCACTGGCAGAAGTGTATGACCTATACAGCCCGCGGTTGTATCGTTACGCTGTTCGCCTGCTCGGAGATGCCTGCGTTGCAGAAGATTGTGTGGCTGAAACTTTCACCCGATTCCTTCAAGCTCTGCAGGCGGGGAAAGGTCCGCGCGATCACCTGCAGGCGTATCTATTTCGGGTTTCGCATAACATCATTGTGGATCAGTACCGTTCCTGCCCGATGACCCAGGAGCTGGCAGAGGAAGAACCTGATGAACTCAACACCGAAGATTCGGCTGCCAGTGAGATATGCAGGAAATCGGTGCGTTCCGCCCTGAGCGAGTTAACCATTGAACAGCAGCAGGTGATCGCCTTGAAATTTCTTGAAGGCTGGGATAACGAAGATATTGCCCGCGTTGTGAACAAACCTGTCGGCGCCGTAAAATCTCTTCAACATCGGGCGCTGGCTCATTTGCAAAAAATCCTTTTGGATGATGAGGCATGAATATGAAACAGGAAGAAAGACTCGATCCGCGGTTGACCGCCATGCTGGATGAACTTAAGAACGCGCCGCCACGCAATTCGATCATGGCTGCACGTGCCCGCAGCAGATTTCTGGACCAAGCCGTATCTGCAAGCGAAGAACTTCGTCGTAATAGGTGGACACTATTTCAACGAAAGGAGAATTTTGCAATGAACCTACTCTTGTCCACAATGATCGTTCTCGGATTGTTCTTCGGGGGCAGCGTCACCATGGCGGCTGCGCAGGATGACCTTCCCAATGAAGCTCTTTATCAGGTAAGGCTGATGAGCGAGGATGCCAAAGTGTGGCTGGCTCCCAACCCTGAAGCAAAGATCGAGAGACTGATGGAGCAGGCGCAGATCCATCTTGAGGAAATGACAAAGCTGGCTTCACAGGGAGTCAATCCGCCGGCTGAGTTGACTGCGCGTGTGCAAGACAGGATCCGCGAGGCGCTGCGTTTGACTTCCGAGTTGAGCGACGAAGACATGCTCAAAACTCTGGCGCAGATCCAATCCCGCTTGCAATTGCAGGAGCGATTGATGTCGCAAGCTCAGGATGGCGATTGCGCCGAGTGCGCCCCGATCCTTCAGCAAACACAAGAAATGCTGCGAACCCAATTGAAACAGGTTGAAGATGGGATCGTCACTCCGGGTGCGCTTCAAAATCAGATCCGCGCCACGCAGACTCTGCCCACAGGGAATGGAACTGTCACTCCGCAAGAAACCTGCACCCCGGTCTTGAGTGGCGCGGGTCAACAGGAAGGAATTGGCAACTCAGACGGCGGCGAAGCGAATCAGGAACATCAACAGACTGGCTCCACCACACCGGTTGAGGGAACGACTGAACCCAATAATGATAACGGTCAACCCAGTGGACCGGAGAATGGGGGAGGCGGTCTGGCACCTGACCCGATCGGGCAGGGCGGCAAGCCTTGAAAAAAACAGCCTGTTGAAAATCAACAGGCTGTTTTTTTGGTATTTTATTCACCTCTGTGACCAGAAGCGTGTTAATTTATCTTTCAACTCGCTGGAGTTTTGCACAACCTGATAGCCGCGCCAATGAGAAGGGAATAACTGACGATAATGGGCATGAGTAAAGCGCTCGTCGATCAGTACAATGATGCCCCGGTCTGTGTCTGTGCGAATGACCCGACCCGTTGCCTGCAGCACCCGGTTAAAGCCTGGGAATTGGTAGGCATAGGCAAATCCGCTGCTCTGATCACGATCGAAGTATTCTTTGATCAAATCTCTTTCCAAGCCCAATTGTGGTACGCCCACGCCGACCACCACAACTCCGATCAATCGCTCACCAACCAGGTCGATCCCTTCACCAAAGACTCCGCCCATGACAGCAAGCCCGATCAATGTCTCTTCGTTGGTGGATGAGAAACGGGAGAGAAACGCATCGCGCGATTCCTCGGTCATTCCCCGCTCCTGAATGAGAAGCTGTCTTTCGGGCACTCTTGACCTGAGTCTCTCCATCACCTCGTTCAGATAGACATAAGATGGAAAGTAAACCAAATAATTTCCTGCGTGCGTGTTGATGGCGGTTTCAATTGTCTCTGCAATGGCATCATACGAATCAGCCCGCTGCGCAAACTTGGTGGAAATCTTATTGTGGATCAGCAAGCAGGCGTTTTCCTGCGGGAAGGGAGATTGAAAAATGCGCCTGGGATGGTCCGCTGCGCCCGTTAGGAGTTTCATGAAATAATCCATCGGCAGCAGTGTCGCCGAGAAAAAGACGGTCGACTGACTGCGCTCCAATGGGATCGCCAGCATGGGGGCGGGATCGAGGCAAAATAATTTCGCCCTCAGGTCAGACTGTCCGCGCCTTTCAAAATAAGAGACGTAGAACGTGTCAAAATATTCAGCGGTGCGGAGGTAGTTGCTGCACAGGAAGTAAAACTCAAGCAGCTCCTGCCTAAACTCGGCGGCTTGATTCAAGACCAGCCAGTCTTCTGCCTTGTGACTGAACTCTCGAATTGCCTTGAGCAGCGTTTCAGGAAGTTCGCGCTCGATCAACGCCTCTTTACCTTCCGCCTGGCAGGCTTTGCGTTTTTTCAGCAGGATCTTATTGATCTCACCCAGTTTCTTTGCGAGCGCGGGCACTTGCGGTTTCAATATGCGTTGAAGTTGCAGTACTTTTTCTTTCTCCAACTCAGCCGAGTACATCGCTCTGGCTCGATCCGGGAGATTGTGAGCTTCATCAACCAGGAAGATGTAAGGCTCGATGCTGAAGTCGAAGAACCGATGGAGATACACCCGTGGATCGAAGACATAGTTGTAATCACAGATGATGCAATCCACCCATAATGCCAGATCCAGTGAGAACTCAAATGGACAGATCTCATATTTTCGAGCGAGCTCTTCAATGACCGGGCGGGTGAATGCCTGGTGCTGGTCAAGCTCTTCCAGAGCCTGCTTCACTTTGTCGAAATATCCACGGGCGAAGATGCAAACTTCAGGGTCGCAGTTGACCGGCGGACAAAAACAGATCTTTTCCTTGGCGGTCAGGGTTACGCTTCGAAGATACAAGTCCGACTGGCGCATATCTGCCAGCGCTTTTTCTGCCACCAGCCGACCCGATGTTTTGGCTGTCAAATAAAATATTTTTTCCGCCAACCCAAGACCGAGAGCCTTGACCGAAGGAAAGAGGGATGCGATCGTCTTCCCAACCCCGGTGGGTGACTGGATATAGGAACGATTCTTCTCTCGAATGGTTTTGTAAACCGCGACTGCCATATCCCGCTGACCGGGGCGATACTCTTCATAAGGAAAGTCGAGCTGCTCGATCGATCGGTCACGCCGGATTTGCCACGCCTGAACCTTTTGGAACCAGTTCAGGTATGGGGTGATCAAATTGGAGAAGAAGATATCCAGGTCGGTCCGTGTAAAATGGCGCTCGAAGGTTTTTTCTTCGTGGCTATCCAATTGATAATAGGTCAGGTGAATGCGGATCTCATTCAGGTGGTATTGCCGGGCGTACATATAGGCGTAACATTGCGCCTGCGCCCAATGCAGCCGATTGTGATCCTCATCCACAAGTTCGAGACTGAGTGTGGTCGTTTTTATTTCTTCGATGGTGATTGGGTCGTGGTTGGCGTACAAGCCGTCAATTCGTCCCCGCACAAGTAAAGGCGGCTCGGTGTTTTCCACCTGGCAGGTGACCTCCACCTCGGTTTCGTACCCTTCGGGGCGGGAACGCTGTACACGCTTGTGTCCCTGGGTTCCAAGCTGGGCTCGATCACGTCTTTGAAACCCTCCCGGGGTAATGTCTCCGGATTGCATCACAAATTCCACCAGACTGCGGACAGAGATGCTGTGGGGCGGGTTGACTTCGATCTGTGAGGCGGTGTCGGTGTCCATTTCCGCCTGAAATTCTAGCATGGGTTTGGTCGATTGCGTGAATAAGACCTTTTGGGTTTTGAAACAGGCAGGTCGATTGGTTTACCCGGTTGGGCGCGAGTTATTGAACTGGAAAATGTTCGCGAACTTTTGCAGAGATCTGGCGGTCGGTCATTTTGTCTGCTGCTTCAACATAAAGGATGCGCGTTTTGAGCCCTTCATGCTCCAGCCGCTTTTCCAGTTCACCCTTCGCCTCGCCTGGGCCGAAGATCTGAATGGTCTCAGCATCACGAATGACAGCGATGATCTCGTCGTAAAATTTATTGAGAGAATTTGTAAATTTTCTGTCCCGCTGATCTTCTGCGGTAACCTCTTTTAACCCTTGCGGCGTTTTGGAGTGCGCACTGCCAGAGTAGCGAATATGCTTTCCACTGCTGGATGTGATACGCATTGTCTCTTCCGCGCCGTCGCTAAAAATCACGATGATCGCTTCTCGATGGTCAACCCAAAGACCGATCTCTTTTTTCATGACATTCTCCTTATGTGTGTTTGGATGAGCCGGCTTTTCTGAAATCAATAAATCCCTGTTGCACATCCACCATTATCAATTGCACTCTGATCTGGTCGCCTACATCCAAACCTTCAAAACCTTGCTCAAGTTTTCCCTCCACGGGAATCGTCAGCAGCCGGACCCATGTCCCTTTTTCAGAGGCGCCGGTGACGATGGATTCAAAAACTTCTCCAAGGCTTGATTCAAGCATGAGAGCCGCGGCGGATTTTTCAACGCGTCTTTCCACCTTTGTGGCTGCATCCTCCGCCTCGGTGCAGTGGGCTGCCAATTTATCAAGTTCATCTTTACTGTAAGGGACAGTTTTTCCTTCGAGCGCAGCCTTTATTAACCGTTGAGTGAGCAGGTCGGGGTAGCGGCGATTCGGAGCTGTGGAATGAGCGTAATCTTTGACTGCCAGACCAAAATGCCCGGGTGCGGTTTGATCGGAAGCTTCGGCTACATACTCTCCCGAACCCAGAAGTTTGATCACAGCCAGAGACAAGTCTGGGAAGTGGATCGGATTCGCGGCTTTGGCTTGGACGAGAAAATCTTCCAGCGCTTTTGAATCCGGTTCGGAGGGAAGTTCGTATTGATGATTCCAGGCGATCTCAACGATTCGCTCCCAGCGTTTCGGTGTGCGAACGACACGCCGGATCGAGGGGAAATTGTTGGCAGAGAGATAGCGTGCCGTGATGCCGTTCGCAGCGATCATAAAATCTTCAATGAGCTCTTTGGCACGATTCTTTTCTTCAAGTTCGAGCGTTCGAATTTGGTCTCCGTCAAACACCGGTTTTGACTCAATGGTTTCCAAAGTGAGCGCCCCATTGACATGGCGAAGTTTCTTCAAGCTTTGGGCGGCTTGATCCTGTAAGCGCAGGTTCTCTGCCAATCCGGCAACAGATGAGACCGCTTTGGGCACAATGCCGCTACCTTCGAGCCATGGCGCAATGTTGTTATATGCCAGCCTGGCATGATTGCGAACCAATGCCCGATAAATGCTGGAATTCAAGAGTGAGCCATCAACGCGCAGCTCCATTTCGACCACAAGCGCAAAACGATCCTCATTCAGGTTGAGCGAGGTCAAATTCGTGGAAAGCAGATCGGGAAGCATTGGGAATATTCTGGCAGCGGTATACACGGAAGTGGTGTTGTGCCGGGCGTGGTTGTCCAACGCTGTCCCTTTGCGGACGAGCGAGTCCACATCCGCGATGGCGACCATGATCCTGACCTTGCCTTCAGGCATTTCCTGCGCAACGGTCAATTGATCGAGGTCTTGCGAATCATCATTATCAATGGATGCCCATGGAAGATCCCGCATGTCCCGAATGTTGGCGTCATCGCTGGCGGGCTTGCCAATGGATATTTGAAGTTTTTTGAGCTCGGCGAGCGCTTCATTTGAAAAATCGGGTAACAATCCCCGCTCGATCATCACTCTGTGAGCAATGCTTTGTAGAATTGCGCGGTGATGCTTTTCATTGGTATTCACGGGAACTCCTTTCCGGTCGTTCCATCCATTACTGTGCTGTATAACCGCCATCCACCATCAGTGCGTGACCGGTGATGAAAGAAGCGGCATCCGAACAAAGCCATGTAACTGCATTGGCGATTTCTTCAGATGTGCCCATGCGCTTCATTGGATGAAGATTTGCGATCTGGGCGTGCAAGTCTGAACCGGTTTTCATGCCGGCTTTCTCCAGTAGTGGGGTGTAGATAAAGCCCGGGCAGACAGCATTGACCCGAATATTCTGCGTGGCATATTCCAGTGCTGCGGTCTCGGTCAGACCGATCAGACCGTGTTTGGCTGCCACATAAGCGGATGCAGTTGCAAAGCCCACCTTCCCCAAAATGGATGCCATGTTCACGATCGCGCCCCCGCCTTGTTTTTGCATGATCTCAAGTTCATACTTCATACAAAGCCATGCTCCGATCAAATTCACATCGATGACCGCGCGCCAATCATCTTCCTTGTAGTCGCCGGTGAGCATGGACGGTCCGCCAATGCCGGCGTTGTTGCAGGCGTAATCCAGTCTGCCATATTTTTTTAGCGCCATTGTCATCACTGAATTAACCCCTTCCGCTTTTGTGACATCGCAGGGAGCAAAAACAGCTTCTCCGCCAGCGTCGCTGATCAAGCGGACAGTCTCTTCTCCGCCGGCCACCACAATATCCGCAACAATGAGCTTGGCGCCTCCTTGTGCAAACGCCAACGCGCATGCCCTGCCAATGCCCGAGCCAGCCCCGGTGACAAGTGCAACTTTGTTCTTAAAATCGTTCATAGGTTGGATCTCCTCGTAAAATTTGCCGACGCTTGCCGTGTTCTATAAAACGGAGCTTATTGTTTCTTTTTCTTTTTATTCCATCCGCCGGAAACCTTTGCGGGTTCGCCTTGTACGGGCGCGCTTTTATCATGGATCAGAGCCTGTACGGGTGAGTTGCCGCTGATATTGACAGTTGAGTTTTGTTTTATTTGTTTTGGCTTGCGCTTGCTTGTACCTTTGCGTCCCATGGCTTGCTCCTTTTTCTTTATGGCTTGCTTTGAAGAATTAATTAACTCAAGATGGATCAGGGTCTTACAGGAGTTCTATTGACCTGCAAAAGATTCCGAAGAACCACGCCGATCTGTTCATTTGCATTCCCTGAGACGACAGTGATCAGACCATTGCGGTCAAAATCTCTCGATATTTCATCTGCCAGGCGCCCTGTGCGGCTTAGGGCGATCACCGGGCGTTTTCTTTCCAGACTCAATTGAATATCTTTTCTTGAAATTTCCCCGCCATTGATCAAGACCGTCACAGAGTGAAATCCTTTGGAGAATATTTCCGCGGCGTCATCGATCCACGCGGATTCATCTCCAAATTGACTGCCGGGAACCAAAATGAAATATGGGTAATGCGGTTCCAGCTGCCAGCGCTCTTTGCCCCACCATAAAAACTTTGTGCTTTGCGGTCCGCCCGGCCAGGCGACAAGATCTTCCAGCGTTATTCCCACCAAGGGGAAGGTGTAGGAATGTTCTGAACGCACCTGACCGATGACAGCCATAACGCCCATATCCGTCCCGCCGCAAATGACAAGGGCTTTGTTTTCCTGTGCTAATCTGGCGATCGTGTGAATGGACATGTCGGCAATCACCGATTCCTTGTCTTCGATCGCGCCGCCAATCAATACAATGACCGGAAATCCGCTTTCAAGATTTAGCTCGGTTAATGCCTCGGAAAGCTGCGGTCGCGCCACAGGAAAAATACACCGGGTCTTTCTGTCGGGGAATTCGATAATTTGAGTACGCATATTCATCCTTCTTTATTGGTCCTGGATTGCTAAAAATTTTTATTTATTGATCGTGATCAAAGCGACCGGCAGGGTCATTCCGGGCAGGGGGGCTTCTTTTGATTTTCCAAAGCGTCGAAACCAGCCGTGGATGAACACGAACGGGTAGATGAACAAGGTGATCAAGTCCATAACGATAAAAATGAGATTTAATTTCACGGTCATTTCTCCTCCATTTCATTAAAATATTCCTTGATGCGCTTGACTTTCAAACGGTTCACTTCATGCTCTGCCACCCGCGTATTAAAATCTTCTTCGTTTATGATCACGATATCGGGCGGATTTTGGGCAGAGAGCAGCAAGGTGGCATCATCTTTGAGTTTGATGTCTTCGAAGACCTTCAGGAAGGCATCGGCAACCTGACGCATGAACCTGTTGTCGTTCAGGATCAGCGAATCGACCATTGGGATCGGATCGGGTTGATGCTCCTTGCCAAAGACGACCCTGACCGTGATTTTTCCATTATCCACGAACGGATAATCCACATGGCTTGGCAGCCTGCCAAAACTTCCGCGGTCAAGAATAAAGGCGTAGCGGAGGCTCTCGCTGTTGCAAGATACCACCTGCACCTGAAGTTCATTTGCGAGATCATGCAAAAAGCGGGGGGCAAAATAATCGCTGAAAGGAGTCGATGTGTGTTCGGCGATATATTTATCATTTAAGATGCCAAACAAGACGACCATCCCGGTTTCGGGATCCTGTGTGAGACGCCAGCGTTTAAATCTCGGATTCAAGCCCCACCTTGTAAGTACAGTGGTCACCTGCTCTCTGATTTGCCGGGCTTTGCGATCGTAATGGCGCGGGTCAATTCTCCCGGTCATTATTTTCTTCCTTCTCATCGCTGCTGGATAATTCATCTTTTACCTCGTCAAGCCATTGGTGTACCTGGTGATCTGGCGTTGTTACTTGATATCCGCCTTCGATCACATCGCTTTCGATAAATGACTGTGGGTCGTCATACCGATGTTGCCTGACCGGAATATCCGGTTCGGGTAATTTCACAACGGGTTCGTCGGGGATTCGTTGATTGGATTGTTGAAGGCTGAGCCAGCGTCTGAATCCCCAAAGGATCAAGCCGGCGAGTACCACCAAAAAGATCGGGAGGCACCAGATCCACAGGAAGGTGATCGGTCCCTGTCTTTCCGAGTTACGCTGACGCTCCTGGTCTGCGTACCATTGAGCGGTGGATGCGGCAGATTGAGTTTGAGTGGCGATGACATTGGCGATCGCGGTCTGAGTCCCGGCGGCGAGATCATCCTTGCCTTGCTGGGTTTGCATCGCCATCACCGCCTGGGTTCGCGCGGAGTCTGTCGCCAGCAGGTTGTATTGCGCCTGGGTCATGGCTGCGATTTGAGTTGATCCAGCCGAGTTCAACGTTGCCTGTGCGTTGGCGCGCACGATCTCGGCTGTGGCTGCAATTTGAGCGGCAATGATATTGGAAGTGTTTTGTTCCTGGGTTTGAGCTGCGCCCAGGGTCGCGACAGCCGCATTCAAGGTCGCTTGTGCGTTGACGCGCAGGATTTCGGCTGTGGCAGCGGCCTGAAGATCGGTATTGCTCTTCTCTTGTGTGAGAATAACAGACAGAGTTGCCTGAGCGCACGACGCGCACACTTCGGTCATCAATTCCGGCGTAGCCAGTAATATATTGTTTGTGATCGCATAAGGAGTGACCTCAGTCACATCACACGCGGTGATCGGAATTAATATAAATATCAATATCCAGATTGTAGTAAGGCGCAAACTTCGACTCAGGGTGTTCATATTATTTTTCAAACCAGTTGACGAAAGATTTCTTTTGGCATTCATCTTTGAGCTCTACTGAGACCAGCAAAAAAGGATGAATAAAAATCAGGGGAAATTCGTGTCACCGGCGTGTCCTTCTTAGTTGCATAAATCAATTTGGCTTGACTTCATCCTTGGCGATTTACTGGAGTGTGTATTTTCTTGATGCGAAGCCTGGGTTATTCTCGACTTCTTAAAAAGGAGCAGCCACTTTTCAGGAGCTGCTCCCGAATGACCAGATCAGCGGTTGATCAGGAATAAAATACCGGCGATCAAGGCGCAAATACCGGCGATGATGTTCAATACCCCGCCCAGCCCCACCCCAAGCATGCTTAACCCGATGAGGATCAAGAAGACGGCGAGCAAGATCCATTTCAATTTATCCATGTTCATGTTTTTCTCCTATGAAGTACCATCGTTGTGATCGTATGGATCGCCGAAGTAGATACCGGCTGCATCCCGCTCCTCCTCGGTCAACAGGACCAAACTTGCCAGCCATTGCAAAATAGCGAGGAAGCCGGTCTGTCTTTTGGTTTCGGTCTCGGATCGAAGAGGGGCATTATTCATGATGATCTCTCTGTGTTATCTGGGAGTGCGGTTCTCGCTGGTACTGGTTTCTGTCACTGCCACCACTGTTCCGCGCGGACGGTAAAATATCAACCAAACGATTCTTTCCACAGCCCAGGCGATGAGTCCGTAGATGAGAATGGCGAACATGGATGAAAGTTCAAGGATCATGTTGCCCGTGGAAGGTGAGGTGACCAACCCTTCAAATGGGAAGAGGAAGAGGTAGGTAAACCCGTAGATCAGGGCGACGATCGGGCTTTCGGGGTTTGCGCCGATCAATTTGAGGCCGATGCGGAGCGCGATCAAAGCCTCCAGCACCCCGAACAGCAGCCAGACCCACTGCGTCAGCTTAAAACTGAAAATGCGCTGTTCCCGTCCCGGCTCATTTTGTGATGTTCTTACTTCCGATACTCTATTTTCGTTAGACAACTTGGTCCTTCTTTCTAAAGCCGGGCAGACTTCGATCAGCGGCGGATCTGTTTGACGATCCAAAGCAGAATGATCGAGCCCAGCAGGGTGACGAGCAGCGTCGGGATGGTGATCGCGTCATTGATCGTGCCGATCCCCAGCAGCGGGCTGATAAAGTACCCGGCAAGGAATGCACCCACAACTCCAACGACGATATCGAGCAGCAGTCCCTGCTGAGAATTTGTTCCCATGATCCTGCTCGCGATATAACCGACAATTGCCCCAATGATTAAATAAATCAGAATATTCACGGTGTCTCCTTCAACAGTTTGATGACCACGCATGCGTGGTCATCAAACTGTTTATTTGACGGCGGGCTGTGTCTTCTTCTTCATGCCTGCTTCATACGCTGAGACACGTTTTTCGATCTCGTCTGCGGCGGCTTCACGGGTGTAACCGTACTTTTCCTGCAGAATGCCGGTAAGGACTTCGAACTTGCCGGCGGCGCGATCGAGGTCGTCATCGGTGAGTTTTCCCCACCAGACCTTTGCCTCACCCCTCATTTGCTTCCATTTGCCTTCCAAAATATCCTTGTTCATTTTTTGATCCTCCAGATCATTTGATTTTGCTGCCTCAATGTTCAACGGCATACCAGACAGCGTTAGCGTGCCGAGTTTCAGGATTCTCGAACGGTCATTGGCGTCATTGATTGCGAATTCTCGCTGCAGCAGAACGCAGGCGTTCCGCCACCCGCTCGGGCGGTTCGCCTTTGCTGATAAATGCATCGGCGCCGGCGGAAAGCGCGGCTTGCTGACGGGCGTCCAGGTGACTGATGAGAATAATGACTATCGCGGCTGGGCAGGTTTTTCGAAGCGTATCCAGCGCCAGGCTTGGTGAGATCGGGATCAAGTCCCAATCGATCAACAACATATCTGCCCGGCTGGCAGGGGTGAGAGCCAATGTGGTTTCCCAATCAGCAGCTTCGCCGACAACTTCCATTTTCAGGTCCAGCAGCACGAGACGCAGGGCGGAACGTTCTTCAACATTAGCATCGGCAATATATACGCGGGTCATACATTCATCGTATGATACAAACTCCCCAGCCACATCCATCGGCTGGGGAGTTTGTATCTCCGCCACTTGGGGGAGAGGGTGTTTACCCGAAATATTATTCTGTTTTGACACCGTCAAAATGCTCATTGTCCTTTTCTGCTTCGGCACGCGAACGATGCACCACTCCATCACGGTGGTTGGGGGGAGCGTAGAGCGTGTAAAGTTTCAAGGGGACCTTGCCGGTATTGGTGATGTTGTGTTTTGTGCCTGCGGGGACGAGTACTGCGAAGCCCGGGCCGATCTCGGTGCGGACACCATCAAGAAGCGCTTCGCCCACTCCTTCCTCGATGCGGAAGAACTGGTCCAGTTCATGCAGTTCCATCCCGATCTCTTCCTTGGGGTTTAAGCACATGACAACAAGCTGAATGTTTCCGGCTGTGTAAAGTACCTTGCGGAAATCCCCATTTTTGTTGACGACATCTTCGATGTTTTGAATATATCCTTTCATTACATACCTCCAGTACAAATTTTTATTAACTATTGAAGAAAGGGCAGGGCTTTAACACTGGCGCAGAACGCAGACGTTGCGCTCATCGTCCAGCAGTTGAAGTAAACGTAGATCAACAGAAGAATGATCACGACCACCAGGAACCCGGCGATATTGCGGAACAGTTTGGAGATCGCCAGCAGGATGATGGCGCCGCCCAATGACACCAAAAGAGCAGGAAGGCTAAAGTTGCCTTCATTGATCGTGCTGATGTTGAAATAGGGACTTAGAAATATCCCCGCCACAAAGGCGCCCACAATGCCGACGATAATATCGGCGATCAAACCCTGGCGGTTATTGGTCTTCATGATGACGCTGGCCGCCCAACCAACAACAGCCCCGGCGATAATCCACACAATAAAATTGATCATTCTTTTCTCCTTGCAGGGGTATCTTTTTGCCCAATGGGCATGCCCTTGTTTGTTTCAAAAAGTTCCGGTTCATTGGGGCTTTCAGTTCGCAGCCAGCCATGTTGATGCCAGGCTTCCACATACTTTGGGTCTGGCAGACAAATGGACGGATCGAAATCTAAAAGTTCAACCGGGAAGATAAGTCCCTGCCGATCTTGTTGAGACCAGCCAAACTCAATTTCGCGGTCGCAGGATGAACAGTTTATGTAAAACTCGTCGCTCGCAGGGATGACCTCTTGTTCAGCGGCTTCGTACTCCTCAGGTTCAGAATCTGAGTCGTCTTCTGCGAACTCACCAAAATCTCCCCGCTCAACTTCATCATCCTCGTTGACTTCTTCTATTCTTTCTTTGTAATCGTAGCGCCAGAGGTGACCGGCTTCCAACGGTCCCCACTCCTGCCAGTTTTCACTTCCAGTGCCGGTCAAAACGCTCCAAACATGCAAGACGGTCAGATCATGACCGCCGCATGTCTTGCAGGTAAACTTCAAAGGTTGATTATCTTCCATGTTGTTGAATCCTTGCGTCGCTGCACATGAACAAGTCCTTAACAGGACGCGAACGTATAACCCATCATACAATGCGGACTTCCCGGTTTCATCCATCTACTGGGGAGTATGCGTCTAGTTCACTTGGGGGAGATCGAAAAGCACCCGCACCAAATGCTCTGCCTGAAACTCTTTGAAATTAATCGATCGTTCTGTTTCAGGATTCGTAAACGTAGCATCCCGCCCTGGATGGGTGATCTTCCACCAGCGTTCCACTTTTGACGCCGCGCAAGATCCACAAGATCGTCCAATCTCCGCTCGCGGCTGCAGTGTGGAGAATGCTGAACCAGAGCAGGTAACCGTTTCCAAGCACGAGGCTTAAGATGAATAACAAGATGCCCAAAATAAATCCCGGCATGAATCCGCCAAGGCGGTATAGATTTACATCAACGGGTTCTTTCAAATGAGCATATGGAGTCAATGTTTTCCATTGGAATCCGAATTGAACAGCGGAAAAAGATTTTTTACCAAAAATCACCCAGGTGAGACCGTGGATGAATTCATGAACAAAGATGCTCGCTGCAAAAAGCAACCCCCAAAGGATGGTGAGTAACGGTGAAAAGATAATTTCCATTTTCTGTGTGTTGTGCAGCAAAAGATAGAGACTGAATTGCAAAACAGCAACTGGCAGCATGGTAAACAGGGCGATCACATTGGCTCGCAGCATGGAAATGGACAGGTCGCGTTTGTTCGCGAATTTCATTTTGTGTTCTCGTTTCTCTGCGGATTTGGATGCGCCTTCGCCTTAATCGGCGATCACCATCTGTCCACGCCCCGCGTGCTTGGCACGGTAAAGCGCTGAGTCGGCAATTCGCAAAATAGCGGAGCTTGTGGCGCCATGCTCGGGGAAGGTGGCTAGACCGATCGAGATCGTGACTTCATTGAGCGAGTAACCTTCAAATTGATAATCAAATTGACGGGCTTTTTCACACAGCAGACGAGCGCGATCGTAGATGACGGTTCGTGGGGCATCCGGCAGGATGATGATGAATTCATCGCCGCCATACCGGCAGGGAATATCTTCTCCGCGCACCTGATTCAGTATGATCTTGCCGAGTTCGCGCAGGATCTGATCTCCTGCCGCGTGCCCGTGGGAGTCGTTGATTGTTTTGAAATCATCCACATCGAGCATGATCACGCCAAGGGAGAGATGATTGCGGGTAGCCCGCATCAGATCCCGTTCCAGAGTCTCTTCCATGTATCGGCGATTGAACAACCCGGTTAGGTAATCGCGAACCGATTGCTCGCGCAGGTCTGCTTCGCTTTTTTGCAGGGCATCCTGAATGCGTACACGTTCGGTAATATCTCGAATATTGCATTGAATGACCCGCTCGCCGCCAGCCCAATACACATTACTGACAAATTCAACCTGTATCAGCCGTCCATCGATCGCTTTAAGGGGCAGGTCCTTGTATCGAATATATTCATTCTTTTGCAAGATCTTGAAAGCATCTTTGCTGGCTTCAACATCTTTGAATGCGCCAACTTCCCAGAGTTTCTTTTGGATAAACTCTTCGCGCGAATATCCCAGCATTTTGATCATATAGGGATTTACATCTGTGATCGTGCCTGTCTTGGAATCCAGGATCAAGATCCCATCCTGCGCTGCCTCGAAAAGGCGGCGATAACGGACCTCTGAGTCTTTCAGAGATTGGACAAGTAGCTGTTTTGTTTTTGAAGATAACTCTTTCATGAGATGCTGACCGCCTTTCTAGGTCTAAATTGGTGTGCCAAAAGTTAATTTTATAAAAAAAACTCCCCGGTCGCATCCTGCAGTTGGGGAGTTTTTTTCTCCGCCATTTGAGGGAGAAAATAGGATCTATTTTTCGAGCATGGAAAGCGACCCGATTTTTGGTGTCGCCCTGAATCAGGCGGAAAGTTTTTACGCCTGAATGTTTGCGAAAATCTTAAGACAGGATGTGATTACGCAAAGCCAAAGTCACCGCTTCGGTGCGGCTTGCAACACCCAGTTTGGACAAAATATTGCTCACATGCGATTTAATGGTGGACGAGCTGACGCTCAATTTTCCTGCGATCTGTGTATTGCTTAACCCCTCGACCATCAATGCCAGAACATCACGCTCGCGTTCGGTTAAGTCTAAACCGGGGACAGGCGGCAGGTTGCTGGTTTCTACCAGAGACTGGGCAGCTTCGGGGGAGAGGGTGACGCGACCGGCATACGCAGACCGAATGGCTCTCGCGAGATCTTCGGCAGAAACATCCTTGAGCAAATATCCGATCGCCCCGGCTGCCAGAGCCTTTTTGATCAACTCGCCTTCTTTGAAGCTTGTCAGCACAAGGATCTGAATGTGGGGATGCTTTTTGCGAATGAAGGCTGTTGCGGTCGCTCCATCCATTTCCGGCATTACCATATCCATGAGCACCACATCTGGCGAGGTCTCCATGCAAAGTTTGATCGCCTCTGCGCCGCTTTCCGCTTCGCCTACCAATTGAAGGTCATCAAAAACCTTCAAAAATGTTGCCAACCCTTTGCGAACCATTGAGTGGTCATCCACCAACATAACGCGAATAGATTTGGTCATTCGATCTCCTTCTTATTAACGGACTTCCAGTAAATGATCAATTGAGTCCCATTGCCCGGTCGGCTTGTGATCGATAACCGCGCACCGACCGCTTCCGCACGTTCGCGCATCATGCTTAATCCGTAATGACCGGAAATGACATGCTCAGCGTCAAATCCCTTTCCATTGTCAGAGATATTTAATTCGATCGAAGTTTCATCCTGCTTTAGAAAGATCTCCACCCCGCTCGCCCGGGCATGCTTGGCGACATTGTTTAATGCCTCCTGACATAAACGGTAAATTGCCACTTGCACATCTGCGGGTAAAACGCCCTGACCTTCCACGGTTACCGAGGCGGGGATGTTCGTGCGGCCCGTGAAAGAATTGCCCAGCAAACGTAATAGTTCACCCAACTCGGCATCGATCAATGTGGATGGGCGGAGTTCCGCGAGCAAGGCACGCATCTCAGCCATGGCTCCGCGCGTTAATTTACGCAGGTCTTCGAGCGAGCGCCGCGCCTCCGCTTGATCGCGATCCCACAAGCGCGGCAGGACTTCGGCGATCAATCCTGCTGAAAAAAGGGATTGATTAACGGCATCATGCAGGTTGCGCGCCAAACGCTGCCGTTCTTCGAGCACTGCCAATTCCTGCGCATGCTCGTAAAGTTCCGCGTTGATCATTGTGATGGCGGCCTGGTCGGCCACGCTCAGAGCGAGATCTGCGTGGTGCGGCATGAAAAATCCGGGTTTCTGGTGTGTCACCCCCACGCCGCCGATCACGCGGCCTCGCACCGCCAGCGGCACCCACATCCAGGACCGCATCCCTTCGAGCAGCACGGCCGCGCCGTCATCCAGAAGGAGACGCAGTGACCGGGCTGAAGGCTCGTCACTCAGCACATCCGCGATCAGGATGGGGCGGTGCTCGTTGAACAATTCCTTCAGGGTATTAGGGTCATTTAATTCAATATAGATCGGCGCAGATTGTTCCAATTGCGGAGTTCCGCGCATCGCCAGGGTGATAAAGGCTGTTTTCGCGAGTGAGAACAACCCGGCATGGTTGTACTCGATGATCTCGCGCAATTGATCAAGGATCAACCCCGGTTGAAGTTCGAGCGTGGATGCCAGCGTATGTGAGATGGTCAATAATGTGTTTTGTTCATGAGAGCGGGTTTCGATGCGCTGTTCGAGGAGCCTTTCGGCTTGGATTAGCTTGCTGACATCGCGAATGACCCCCAGCAAGCACGGTCGATTCTGATGAATGAACAGGGATACGCGCCACTCGGCATTGAAGGTCGTTCCATCCCGGCGCATGTTTGTGGTCCGCGTGTTGAAATTAGATCCCGATCGAGCCGCCCGTATCAGTTTACTAAATGCAAACTGATTGGCGTGGAATATGAGATTTTGCAGCGGCAGCCCAACGACCTCTCCGCGGGTGTGATCGTGCATGCTGCATGCGGCGGGGTTTGCTTCGACCACAAGCCCGGTTTCCAGATCGCTGACGATCAACCCGTCAACAACCGAATCGAAAATGCCGCGATACAGCCAATCACCTGTTTCTGGTAACGGTCGATCCGAGTCGTTTTTCATACGGGTTGCCTCTTGCTGTGAACCGTCACGAATTCTATTCAAATAAATCTTTCACCTGTTGTAGTATTCATTCTACTGCAATAAACAATTTCAGCCCCGTGGTGTTTTATCGAGTTTTTGCAGACAGGGTATTTCGAGCTAGAAATTAAACGGACTTGCATCATTTTCCTTGGGCTGGCATTTCAATTATTTTGATATCTTTTATAATAACTTTATGTTCAATCTCAAACAACACTTTTTGCTCGATCCCTCGATCACCTTTCTCAACCACGGCTCCTTCGGCGCGACACCCAAACCAGTCTTTGAAGAATACCAGCGCTGGCAAATGGAGCTGGAGCGGCAGCCTGTGGAATTTTTGGGCAGGCGCTTTGCCGGGCTCATGGAAAAGTCTCGCGCGGTGTTGGGTGCGTATCTTGGTACTCATGGCGATAATCTGATCTACACTCAAAATGTCACCATCTCATTGAATATTGTCGCACGGTCGTTGGAGTTGGGCGCCGGTGATGAGGTGCTCACCAGCGACCATGAGTACGGCGCGATGGATCGCACTTGGAGATTCCTCGCCAAAGAGCGTGGTTTCACCTACATCAATCACCCGGTCTCCCTGGAGTCGGGACAGGCGTGGGTTGATTCGTTTTGGTCTGGGGTGAGTCCGCGCACCCGGATCATTTTTCTGAGTCATATCACCTCTCCAACGGCATTGATCTTTCCCGTGGAAGAGGTCATCCGCCGCGCGCGTGCGGCTGGAATCATTACCATCATTGACGGCGCGCATGTGGCTGGGCAAATTCCCCTGCACCTCGATTCGCTTGGCGCGGATTTTTACGGAGGGAATTTGCACAAGTGGTTGTGCGCCCCGAAAGGCGCGGGCTATCTTTACGCCCGCCCTGAAGTGCAGTATCTATTAAAGCCGCTCGTCGTTTCATGGGGATATGAATCCATCACGCCGGGCAAGTCCACTTTTGTAGATCATCACGAATGGTGGGGCACGAGAGATATTTCTGCTTTCTTATCCGTGCCAGCCGCGATCGAATTTCAGTCAGCGCATCAGTGGGATCAAGTCCGTGCGGCCTGTCATCGATTGGTGAAGACGGCGCAAAGCCGCATTTGTAACTTGACCGGGCTCGCACCGCTTCAAGCCGAACCTGAAGGCTGGTTCGCCCAAATGGCAACGGCTCCGCTGCCGCAGCATACCGACCTCGCCGCCTTGAAAACCCGCCTGTACGATGAGTACAGGATCGAAATTCCCTTGATCGAATGGAACAATCGCAAGCTGATCCGCGTTTCAATACAAGGCTACAACACCGAAGAGGATGTAGACCGTCTGCTCGCCGCATTAACTGCCCTGGCGGGCGCATCCATATCGTAGGAATTTCGCCCGCTTACGATGTGAAAAATTGTGTTAGATTTATACGGACACGCCTGCAACGATATGGAGATTTTTGAATGAAGAAAGCTGCAACAACAATCTTAAGTATTTTACTGATCGCCTTGATCCTCACTGCCTGCACAGGTACAGAAGGTTCCCCTGAAGGCGGTGATGAAGCCATGATGACTTCTGCCGTGGGCACCATGGTATCTTCCTTTTTTGGTACACAAACGGCCATTTACACCCCGCCCTCGCCTACGGTCATTTCAACCAATACCTTTCTGCCCACACCAACTCTTCAATTGTCGACCGGCACCATCGGTCCAACCCCGACCGGGACCTTTATCTACTTTTCCCCCACACCCGGAACGATCACGCCCACAGGCACACTGCCTACACCCACGGTCAATTCTGCTTCGTTGGCGGTCGGCTGCAACAACCTGGCCTTCGTGCGCGATGTGACCATCCCCGCGGGGACCGTGTTCAAGCCGAACGAATATTTTTCAAAGACCTGGAAAGTGGAAAATAACGGCACCTGCGACTGGCTGTATCAATACACCCTCACCCTGTCTGGCGGAGATGCCTTTGGCGGAAAGAACACCAAGATCCAAAAGCTGGTAAAGCCCGGAAGCTGGACCGAGTTGACGATCGGTTTTACCGCGCCGAGCCAGCCCGGAAAATACACAAGTTACTGGCGGCTTTCAAACGGACAAAGCATGTTTGGCGCTACGCTTGGTGTCTCATTTACCGTCTCGGTCAACCCAACAGCAACCCCAACTTTCACATCCACACCGGTGACGCCCGCGTACCTCGGGCCTTGATCCATGCCCAAGTTTTTGCGTTGGATGATCGTTGGATCGCTCCTTTTCTGGACCCTGAGCCTGCTCCCGTTCGAGCAGGCTTCGGCTCATCCCTTGCCGCAGACCGCCATCACAAGTCCCAGCCAGTTGATCGATGCGGTGAACGGACTGCGCCTGTCGTATGGGCTGCAGCCATTGGCGGTTCACCCTGTGCTGATGCAGTCTTCCCAATCGCAGGCCGACTATATGGCTGCCACCGGGCAGACCACGCACACTCGTCCCGGCGGGATCAGTTACACCCAGCAATTGTTGACGCTGGGTTTTCCGCTCGCGGGCGATCTGTCACTGGGCGGGTTCCGCGCTGAGAACATCTTAAGCAGCGGCAGCCCACTGGTGTGGAACGGGGTTCCCCGTGCCTGGCAGGACGCCGACCACATGAATACCATGCTCTCGCAGAACTTCACGCACATCGGCGCGGGCATTTCTCAAAACTCGAACGGTTATTATTACGCGGTGGATTGCGCCGCCGCGACCGGCTCGGGGCAGATGCAGACCGATGCGGTCAATATCCTGACGAGCGTGCCCGCTTCTGAAAATGGGAGTTCCGCCGGCATCAGCCAATACATGGTGCCGGTCGTCAAGAGCACGGCCCGCCCGGATGGTGATGTGCTTCATAAGGTGCAATATGGGCAGACCTTGTGGAGTATTGCCATTGAGTATGGGACCACGATCAAGAACATTCAGGCGCTCAATAATTTAGGCGAGGACCTGGTCGTCTTTCAAGGACAGGAACTGTTGGTCGTGAAAAGTGCAACACAACCTGCGCCTGCAACGCCGACCCTGGTTTCTCCCGCCACACCTGTTCCTGCAGTGACAAGCGCGCCGATCACGCCGTCCATTTCATTTCCAACCGCATTGATGCCCACCCCAGTGCAGCCGACTCCAACAGAAGCGGAAGATGCTGCACCCAACTCCAATCCGCCCGCTTCAGGGTTGCTGGTCGGCATTCTGATCTTTGCCGCATTTATTGGTGGGGGCGTGGCGGTCTGGTTGATCCGCGACCCGAACTGACCCGAACCCTGCAAGGTATAATAGCGACCTTCAACGCGTCTAAAGACAGTAACTCTTTCAGTTCAAAAATCTCAACCAAGAAATCGAAGTATATAAAGATATGGAAATTACTCTCGCATTGGGTGGAGGGGGAGCCAAGGGCAATTCGCACATTGGCGTCCTTCGCCGCCTTGAAAAAGAAGGATTCAAAATTCGCTCGGTTGCCGGCACAAGTTTCGGCGGACTCGTTGCGATCTTATACGCCTACGGGCGGACCCCAAATGAGATCGAAGAAATCTTTTCTTCGGTGGATCAAGCCACACTGTATGGACGAGACTCAAAAGATGGACCATCTCTGTTGGGGCTTTCCGGCGTTCGCAAACTGTTGGATTCTCTGCTCGGTGAAAAAACCTTTACCGACCTGAAGATTCCCTGCGCTGTCACCGCGGTGGATACCAAGACCGGTTCTGAAGTGGTGATCTCCGAAGGACTGCTAAGAGATGCCGTGCTCGCGACCATTGCCCTGCCGGGAATTTTTCCGCCGCAGACCCTGAACAATTGGGAATTAATGGATGGCGGAGTTTTGAATCCGGTACCGGTCACGGTGGCGCGCATGCTTTCTCCTGAGCTGCCCATTGTGGCAGTCGTCTTGAACGACCCGTTGGATATCCCCGTGCGGACCTACGCCATTCCCGTCCCTGCCATTCTGCCAAGGCAGATCACCGAGCGGATCCATCAACT
Source organism: Anaerolineales bacterium (assembly GCA_017985935.1). Lineage (GTDB taxonomy): Bacteria > Chloroflexota > Anaerolineae > Anaerolineales > Villigracilaceae > Villigracilis. Next base: position 62,163 of record JAGNWT010000008.1, read on the forward strand.
GCATTACGCGCAAGCCTTCGATATCTTCATGCGCGCCGTGGATTTGAGCAGCCGCGCTGTGGCACATTATCGCCTCGAAGCCGATGCGCCCGATGTGATCGTCCGCCCAAAAGTCCATAATATTGACCTGCTGGATAAGGTGGTTGTGAAAGATGTGGCGATGCTGGGTGAACTGGCATTGGAAGATGTTCTGCCGCAATTGAAAAAAGCCGTCTCCTGGTCTGGGCGTTTGAACAAACTTTTATTCGGAGGAAAGCGATGAGCCGCGATCTGCGAAAGTACATGAAAGACACCAACACTCAGATCGCCATTGGCGCGACTCTGCTTTTGTTTATCGTTGGCGATGGACTGATCTGGTGGATCTACGGCGCGGGCGCGGCATTGATGGGATTGTTGTGCATGCTCGGTGCGTTCGTGCCGATCGGCTTGATCTTTCTCCTCCTTAACCTCTCAGATTGGATCGTGAAACGTGCCGGCCGCGACTAACACTGACCTGATCGAATTCAACGGCTGGACCTTGCGCGTCCGCAGATCGGAAGCGCGATCGCCCCGATTGTTGGTGATGCTTCACGGTTGGACAGGCGATGAAAATTCCATGTGGGTTTTCGCCCGCGGGCTTCCCTCAGATTATTGGATCATCGCTCCGCGCGCGCCGCACCCTGCCGACCCAAGCGGATATTCCTGGCGACCGCCTCAACCGCAGTCCTTCGGCAGACCCAGCCTCGATGCCATGCGCCCTGCTGCTGATGCGCTGATCCAACTCATTGACGAGTATTCCGCCTCCGTTACCCACAGTGGGCAGTGTCAGATGGATGCGCAGCAATTCGACCTAATGGGATTCAGTCAGGGCGCGGCAATGACCAATGTGATGGGAATGATCCATCCCGAACGGGTCCGCAAGATGGGTGTGCTGGCAGGTTTTGTCCCTTCGGGGCTTGAAGAGATGATCGCGAAAAAACCTCTTGCCGGCAAGGAAGTTTTTGTGGCGCACGGCACGCTCGACCAAATGATTCCCATCGATCGGGCGCGGGCGTCCATTGGTCTGCTTGAGCAGGCGGGGGCGCAAGTGGTTTATTGTGAGGATGAAGTTGGTCACAAGTTGAGCGCCAATTGTTTGCGCGCGCTGGAAACCTACCTCAAAGATTAATCCATTCTCACGAGGCTGTTGACGCTGATTTTGTTTGCAGGTATCCTTGAAAAATGCGGATCAAATTCCGCACTTCGATTTTTATCAAAGGTGAAGAAATATGAATCGTTCTTTTTCTCGTCGTGATTTTCTAAAGTTCGCAGGCATTGGGCTCGGCGCTCTGGCATTCAGACCGTTTAGAAGTGATTCCTTTATGGAAAAATTTTACGCTCCCAAACGCCTGCCTCAATTTCCGGCCAGCGAGATCATTGGGCGCGTGGTGGATGATACCGATGTGCGCAGCCGCCCCGATAACAATCCCGTGCTGAACAATTCGATCGGCATTGCGGGCGCGGACACTTTGCTCCCGTGGGGGCGTGAAGTGATCGGCAGCGTGCTTGGCTTGACGAATCAAAAATATCTGGAAACCTCCGATGGCTTCATCTGGTCGTCGCGTGTTCAGCCGACCCGCAACCTGCCCAACACCCCGATCACTGCCATGCCCGCGGGTCAGACCGGTTTTTGGGCTGAGGTGACCGTCCCGTATGTAGACCTTGCCCTGGAAGGGCAGGTGGTCTCGCCGTGGATGCAGGATCACATCACCTATAACTTCCCGCCTCGTTTGTATTATGGTCAAGTGGTGTGGATCGATGCGATCCGCCAGAACAACGGCTTTATTGAGTACCGTTGGAATGAAGCCGATCAGGGACATGGTTATGGGTATGGCGGTTATGGTGAATTCTTCTGGGCCGATGGCGCGGGACTCAAGATATTAAATGAGGACGAGGTTGCGCCGATCAACCCGAACATTGACCCGAACGAGAAGCGCATCGTCGCAGACCTGACCTATCAGACCTTGTCTTGCTTTGAAGGAAATAACGAAGTCTATTTTTGCCGAATTGCCAGCGGTCAAAAACTGGATGCCAGCGGTTTGCCTTCTGACGAACTTGCCACTCCTGTCGGTGAATTGCTGACCCACTGGAAGATCATCTCCAAGAATATGACGGCGGGCAGCGCGCAGTCGGGTTATTCCACGCCTGCCGTGCCATGGTGTACATTTATCAGCGGTGAGGGTGTTGCCATCCACGGCGCGTTCTGGCACAACGATTTTGGCGAGAAGCGTTCACACGGCTGTATCAATGTCAGCCCTGAAGATGCCAAGTGGATCTTCCGCTGGAGCACGCCTTATGTGTCGCTCGCGCAATCTGAAATGCGATTATCCTATCCCGATCACGGTTCGATCGTTACGACCACCGAGCTGAAGTTGTAAACACGCTTTTGCCGGTCCGTTATATTTTGTTTACGAGGTATTGAATGGAAATTTCTCAAATATCGGTTGGACTCGCCCTGCTGGCGGGATTGGCGTCTTTTCTTTCGCCATGTGTATTTTCACTCGTCCCTGCTTATGTAGGGTATCTGGGCGGTTTGGCTACCGGCTCTGCTGGAGCGATCACCTCGGGGAGCAATAGGTCGGGGCGCTGGGTCACCTTCAGTCACGGACTGGCTTTTGTACTTGGGTTCAGTGTGGTGTTCGTCCTGTTGGGAGTCGCGGCGTCATTTGCAGGCGGCTTGCTTTACGATCTGCGTGAATGGCTGGCAAAGATCGGCGGCATCGTGGTGATCATTTTTGGTTTGCACATGATCGGCGTATTCCACATCCCGTTCCTGGCGTACGATACCCGTGTTCAGCAGGCTCCCGACCCGAAGTGGGGATATCTATCCTCGGCGTTGATGGGTGTGTTCTTCTCGGCGGGCTGGTCTCCTTGTGTGGGTCCCGTTCTCGGGGCGATCCTGACCCTGGCGATCAACGGCGGGTCGATCTCTCTTGGTGCAACCCTGCTCACTGCCTACTCGATCGGATTGGCCATTCCATTCCTGATCGCCGCTTTGGGCGTCGGTTGGGTCACGACCGTTCTGAAAAAATATAGCAAGACCATGCGTTATGTCGAGATCGCGATGGGCGTCATCCTTGTCATCATCGGCGTGATGCTCTTCTCAGGCGTTTTTGAATTGATCGCCCAGCAGGGACAATTCTTCTGGTTCGATTTCGGAATTTAATTCAATACCATATTTCGGAAGTCCTTTGAAAGCATAAAACCTTTTAAGGGCTTCCGTATTTTATTTACAGGACACCTCATGCTCAATGTGACTCTCTACACCCGAAAAGATTGCAAGTTATGTGATGAAGTGAAGGCTGAATTAAATGATTTGCAGTCTCAATATCCGCACCGTTTGGTGGAGGTGGATATTGACCTCGACCCCGCGATGGTCGCGAAGTTTGGAGAGATCATCCCTGTGGTGGAGGTCGGTCCGTATCGGGTCACAGCTCCCATCACGCGCCAGCAGCTGCAAATGAACCTCGGCGCAGCGCAGGATAGAAAGGCGCAGCTCGAAAAATTAGGCGACCCTGAATATCAAAAGCGGGTTGAGAAGGGACGCAATGTGGGCACAGGCGACCGTATTTCGTTCTGGATCGCGCGCCGCTACCTGCTGATGTTGAATCTGTTCATGCTGTTCTATGTGGGGCTGCCTTTCCTTGCGCCGACCCTGATGAAACTTGGCGCTGAACTTCCCGCCAAAGCCATCTATCGTATTTACAGTCCGCTCTGTCATCAATTCGGTTTCCGCTCCTTCTTTCTTTATGGAGAGCAGGCATTCTATCCGCTGGCGGAAGCAAAAATCGCGGGCGTAAAAACCTTCGAGCAAATGACGGGCATTACCGACCTGGATAACCCATCCAGTTTCACACGCTTTGAAGCACGCTCTTACATTGGCGACGAGAACGTGGGATACAAGGTTGCGTTGTGCGAACGTGATATTGCCATCTACCTTGCCATGCTCGCGTTCGGGCTGGTCTTTGGGATGACCGGGCGCCGATTCAAATCTTTGCATTGGATTCTTTGGCTGTTGATCGGTATCGGTCCCATTGGCTTGGATGGTTTCTCGCAGCTCTTGAGTCAGTTCAATTGGGAATGGCTATCCACGGTCGTCCCGTACCGTGAAAGCACGCCCTACCTGCGTGTACTTACCGGCGGGCTTTTCGGGTTGGCTACTGCGTGGTTCGCGTACCCCAATATTGAAGAATCCATGAACGATACCCGTCAGTATTACATCAAAAAATTTGCCGTGCATGAGGCTTCCAAGTAATGCCTTTTCAGGAAAAGAACGGACTTCGCTTTTACAGCTTTGATATTTTTTCACCCGAAGTGACGCAGGGAATCTTCACGCGCCGCGGAGGGGTGAGCCCTGCTCCATGGCATTCGCTCAATCTTGGAGGATCGGTGGGAGATGACCCCGCCAATGTGGCGAGCAATCGCACTCAGGTGTTCAATGCAATGGGGCGCGCGCCCGAATCCATGCATGACGTCTGGCTGATCCACAGCACAGAGATCGTCTACGCCGACGAGCCCCGTCCGATTGATGCGATTTGCCCTCGCGCAGACATCATCTTTACCGACAATCCCCAAGTCTCGCTCTTCATGCGCTTTGGCGATTGTGTGCCCATCCTGTTCCATGACCCGAAGAAAAAAGTGATCGGCATTGCACACGCCGGATGGATGGGGACGGTTCGTGGTGTGGTGGGTGCCGCTGTGGAAGGGATGCGTTCCCGTTATGGCTGCAACCCCGGTGACATTGTCGCGGGTATCGGTCCCTCGATCGGTGTGGACCATTATGAGGTCGGCATGGAAGTCATCTCGCAGGTACGCGAGAAATTCCCGCAGGATGCTGACCGTGTTTTGCGGTCGGTGAACGGAAGCACACACTTCGATCTATGGGAAGCGAACGCTTTGCAGCTTCTGCGGGCTGGCGTGGAGCAGATCCAGATCTCTGGCGAATGCACGGCGTGTAACCTCGATGATTGGTTTTCGCATCGGGCGGAGAAAGGGAAAACGGGGAGATTCGGCGCGTTGATGGCGATGCAGGCTTAGGGTCGCATTGACCGTTCCGCTGGCGGGGGAGTTGCGGTGTAAAATTGAGCCATGTCTGATCTAGTTGATTCCATCCGTGAAAGATATTTGCATACCCTTGAAGAGATCACCCGCTCAGCGCAGGGCGCTGGTCGTGATCCCAACCAGGTAAAGTTGGTTGTCGTCACCAAGGCGCAGCCTGTGGAGGTGGCGCGTGCTGCCATTGAGGCGGGTGCCCGCATCCTCGGGGAGAATTATCCCGAAGAGGGTGTCATGAAAATTCAATCTCTGCAAGATTTTTCTGCGGTAGAATGGCACATGATCGGTCACGTGCAAAGCCGAAAGGCTCAGCTTGTGGCAGAGAACTTTAACTTCATGCATTCGCTCGACAGCCTGAAACTTGCCCGGCGGCTGGACCGCTTTTGCGGTGAAGCGGGGCGCACGCTGCGGGTCTTCCTTGAGTTCAACATTGGCGGCGAAGACAGTAAATCTGGCTGGTCTGCTTCCGATGAAACCCGTTGGGCGTCTCTGTTGGAAGAGCTTTCTGCGGTGATCGCCCTGCCGAATTTGCGGGTCAATGGGTTGATGACCATGCCGCCCCTGGGTGAGACCGCGGAATTCTCTCGTCCGTACTTTCAAAAGCTCAAACGCCTGCAGGGATACCTTGCTTCTCAATTTCCTGCTGTGGATTTTTCAGAATTGTCGATGGGTACCAGTACCGATTACAAAGTAGCGATCGAGGAAGGTGCGACAATGGTGCGGGTGGGCACCGCCATTGTGGGTCCTCGTCAATATACATAACGCCTCTTGCACGCATCGCAGGGATGATCATCCCGGCATGGTGGTGAGACGGCAAAAATGGAGGCTTGATGGATTTTCCGCTTGTGATTAGTTTGCTTGCTCAACTCTTTATCTGGATCGTGATCGCTTCGTCCATTCTTTCATTCTTTCTGCCGCCTTACCATCCCGTACGCGAAGCATTGGATCGCATTGTTGATCCGTTCCTGATGCCGATCCGCCGCGTGATGCCCGCAGCCGGGACCCTCGATTTCAGTCCGTTGGTCTTGATTCTTGCCATCCAGTTGGTTGCTCGTCTTTTGATTATCCTGTTCCAATAGCGGAGGTGAGTCAATGTCAAGAAAATACGATTTTCATGATGGGCAGCGCGGATCAGCTTTGGCGATTCGGGTCACACCGCGCGCCAGCCGTAACCAGATCGTGGGCTTACTGAACGATGGTACGGTCAAGGTGCACCTTGCCACCGACCCCGCTGAAAACAGGGAGAACGCCGAGTTGTTGAGTTTTCTCGCTGATGTCCTTGGTGTGCCGCGGTCTCGGGTGGAGGTTGTGGCGGGAGAAAACGGCCGCGACAAGCTGGTATCGGTTTTGGATATGGACGTGGAAACCGCGCATCAGCGTGTCCTTGCTCACATGGATTAATTTCTCATCTGTGAATTAAAAAGAATGGACTTCAAAGAGAAGTCCATTCTTTTATTTAATAAGATTAGCGGCTATTCCGCCTGTCCGTAAAGCCGCCGATAAATGGCATAGATCTCATAAATGTTGCGGATGTAATTTCGAGTCTCTTCGAAGCGCACAGTTTCCAGGAACAAGTCGGGATCGTTGCCTGCCAGTCCTTTCCATTGCTGTGAGTTGCCCGGTCCGCCGTTGTACGCCGCGAGCGCCGCGTACAGGTCTCCATCCAGAAATCTGCGATTCTTATCCAGATAGTAGGTACCAAAGGCGACGCTCACATCGGGGCGGTAGAGGTCGGTATCATCATAGTTATATGGCCAGATAAGCTCAGAGACGATCTGCGCTCCTGTGGATGGGATGACCTGCATCAATCCGCGGGCGCCTGCGCTCGAGCTGACAAATCCCTCGAAGAGACTTTCCTGTCGGATGACGCTGAAAACGAAGAGCGGATCAAACCCATATTTCTGGGCATCGGGAATAACAAGGTCTGAATAATACAAACCGTATCGCACATGACCAAAATATGGCGGAGCCATCATCGATTCTGTTTGATCGTCCAGCCCTGCCAGAGTGAGAACTTGCCGCGCGCCAAAGATCGCAGAGCGATACAAACCGAGGTCTAGCAAATAATTTGTCAGCCGGTAGGTTTTTACCGGATCTGAGTTTACCTCAGCCCGCAGGTCTTCGAACTCCTGGCGTGCATCTTCGTACAACCCGATCTCCCAAAGCTCTGTACCGCGGATGATGCGCGGGTCGGCAGCGAGTTCACCCAATCCATTGAGGTCTGTATCCAGCGGGAGGTTGAAGGTCAGGCGGATCCACGAGTCTGCATCCTTGCGCTCGGCTTGCAGATCGACCGAAAGGGAGGAAGATGCCGGAGGCGTGAACGGTGCCCGATCCACCAACAGGTCGCGGGCGCGCTCGCTGTAATATCCGCCGGGGTCGCTGGTCTGTGCTTTGCGCCAGGCGTTCAACGCGTTCTCGTGGTTGCCCAATTTTTCCTGAGCTTTGCCCAGCCACAAATATCCGCGAGCCTGATCGGATGCAACGGAAGAAAGTGAAAGGCTGCGATTGAACGAATCCAACGCAGAGACAGTCTCTCCGTTGCGATAATAAATGATGCCCATCAGGAAGACCGCAGTGGAGGCTTGCTGGGTGCCGGGATATTCATTTGCCACTCGCGCCCAGGTTTCCAACGCCTGCGGATACTGCCCATCACGTTCGTAGATGCGCGCGGCGCTCATCAAATAATCAACTGAGAGTTCGGTGTTGGGCAGGGCGGCTACAAAATCCAAAAGAGTTTGCGCCGCTATGCTTTCTGCACCCTGGTGATACCACTCGATGAATGCTTTCTCGCCCCAGGCGTCGCCCCAGCTCGGGTGGCTCTCGTAGCCGGCAATAAATTCCGTGAGTCCATCTCTGGCGCGGTTGTAATCTCCGAGATCGCGGAATGCGAGCGCTCGGTAATAAATGGCGGTCCCGTCATTGTCGGGTGGGTTCGTAGCGAGGTAACGGTCAAAGGCGGCGATCGCAACCGTGTACTCTCCGGCAAAGTAATCCACAAGCCCACGGTCAAGTTCATTGACCGGCTGGTCTGCTTCGAGCAGCGAGAGCAGGCTCAGATAGGCGTAATACGAAAGGGGATAACTTTCCACCGCCAGGCGGAATCGGTTCATCGCTTCTTCCGGTTGACCGAGAGCCTGATACGCCAACCCTGACTCGTATGCCACTTGAGCTTTGACATAGTCGTTCGGAGCGCGCGCGGTGACCCCGTCGTAGCGTGCCAGGGCGTCTTCAAAGTTGCCCAATTTGATCATGGCGGAAGCGACCTTTAGGTCCAGCTGGGTGCCGTCGCCAAGTCCGCTGGCTTGCAGGGCGGCATTGTAGGCTGCCAATGAGCCTGCGTAGTCCTGCGCCTCGAAGAGCGCGTCTCCGCGCATTTCCTGCACGCGAGAATCCAGAATGCCCGGGCGCAGGGTCAAGTAGGTTTGCCAGGCATCTGCTGCCGCTTGATAATTGTTCAACCGATAGTAAGCCAGCCCAAGCAGGTAATGCGCCTGCCCAAGGTGAGCCGACTGTGGAAATTGTTCGATCAAAGTTCGGATGGCGGTGATGGTATCTTCGTATCGCCTGTCCGCGAACTTCACGCGCGCTTCACCCCATTTTGCCGCTGCCTGCACCAATACATCGGGCGAGTCTGTAAATGCGGCTTGATAATAGATCAGCGCGTTTTCATAGTCGCCATTGAAGAGCGCGCGGTCTCCGGCACTGACGCGTGCGACCGGGATCAAGGTGGGGGTGATGCTTGGGACGACCGTCTGTGTTGCTTCAAGCGTGGAGGATGCGCTGGGTGTGTTTGTGCTCTCTGCCGTCGGATTTGAAAGCCCGGGCAGTGAACAGGCTGTGATCGCCATGACCAGCCAGAGCGTGGAAATGACGCGGAATCTCCCCGAGCGAGCCCAGGGGCGCTGCGAGCGTGTCGGAGGGCGTTTGAGTTTCATTCCGTTTTTATACTGGTAAAAGACATGTGCGTCAAGCGGGGAGAATTTCAGAATCTATGTGATATATTATCGGAAGAGAACGCATCCAAAATAAAAAAAGAGGAAAAGAAAGTGAACATTGAGCACAAACTTCATCATCTCGGTCGATTGATCTTGGTTGTCTTTATGTTGTTTGCGGCGGGCTGCTCGGCAAAACCCGAAGCTGCTGCGAAAGTCACATCCACCGGGTTTGCCTGCCCCGAGCCGAACCCGCGAGTGGAATTCGAAAGCAAAGAGATCAATATCTTCACATGGACTGAGTACGTGCCGACAGACATCATCGATTGCTTTGGTCTTGTCTACGGCGTGGAGGTGAATGTCGATTATTTCTCGTCCAACGAGGAACTTTACACAAAGATGTCCTTCGGCGAGAGCGTTAACCCGTATGATGTGGTGCATCCCAGCGACTACATGATCAACGTGCTGATGCGTGAAGAGTTACTGCAAAAGCTTGACCCTCAACAACTGCCCAACAGCAAGAATTTGATCAGCGGTCTGGTCAGCGCCTACGGCGAAACCGTGGATTATGTGGTGCCGTACCAGATGGGCACGCAAGCCATCGTGTACAACAGCGAAACCGTGCAGAATCCGCCCGCTTCGTGGGCTGACCTGTGGAGCCCGGAATATGAAGGACGCATCGTGGCGGTGGACGATAACCGTGTGGTGATCGGCATGACCCTGCTCACGTTGGGATATGATGTCAACTCCACTGATGAGGCTCAACTAAAAGAGGCAGAGCAAAAACTCCTTGAGCTCATGCCGAACATCCGCGTCTTCGACAGCGACAGCCCGAAGACTCCGCTCCTGGCGGGTGATGTGGATCTGGGCATCGTCTGGAACGGTGAGGCGTATTTAGCCGAACAGGAAAATCCCGCCATGAAATATGTCTTCCCTGCGGAAGGTTCGATCATCTTCTACGACGGCATGGGCATTCCGACCAGCGCTCCGCACCCTGATGCATCCTACGCCTGGTTCAATTACATGATGCAGGGCGAAGTGTTCTGGCTGACCCTGGTTGATTATCCATACACCAATCCCAATCAAGCCGCACTGGATTTCGCAGAGAAGAGTCACTCCGAGATCTATGAAGCGTACATGGCTTCCCCGGTCACCAACACCCCGCCAGATGTCTTTTCAAAGGGACATGACGTGCTGGATCTTGGTCCGGCGCTTTCGATCTACGACGAGATCTGGACCGCGGTCAAAGAGTAATCATGCGAACTGTTTTTTGGGAAAACAACGAACTCAAGATGATCGACCAGCGCATCCTGCCGGCGCGCTTTGAAGTCCTTGCCTATCGCGATCACAGATCGGTAGCGCATGCCATTACGGATATGGTCGTGCGCGGCGCGCCAGCCATTGGGGCCGCCGCCGCATTTGGGCTTGCCCTCGCTGGTTTTGAATCCGCATCCACCTCAACCTCGGGCTTGCTTGCCGACCTTGAGACATCTGCCTCCTTTTTGAAGGCTGCGCGTCCCACCGCGGTTAATCTCGCGTGGGCAGTGGACCGCCTGATGGGCGTTGTCCGCTCTGCGAAGGGCAGCGCCGATGACCTGCGCCAATTATTGTTGGATGAAGCGCAGAGGCTCGCAGACGAAGATGTGGAGATCAACAAGCGCATGGCAGAGCACGGCGCAGCATTGATCCAGGATGGCGATACCATCATCCACCACTGCAATACCGGCGCGCTTGCCACCGTGGATTGGGGAACGGCTCTCGGTGTGATCCGCACTGCCCATGAACAAGGCAAGAAGATCCATGTTCTCGTTGATGAGACCCGCCCGCGTTTGCAGGGCGCGCGTCTCACCGCCTGGGAGTTGGAGCAATACGGCATTCCCTACGAGATCATCAGCGACAATATGTCCGGATACTTTCTAAAAGCCGGCAAGGCGCAAAAGGTCTTCTTCGGCGCCGACCGGGTTGCTGCAAATGGCGATGTGGCAAACAAGATCGGCACCTATATGCTTTCCCTCGCGGCGCATGATAACGGCGTCCCCGCGTATTCAGTAGTTCCAACCTCCACCATTGACCTGTCCCTTGCGCACGGCGGATTGATCCCCATTGAAGAGCGCACCTCAGAAGAAGTGCTCGGCATTCAATTTCAGGGAGAGCCCATTGCGCCCAAAAATGCCAAAGCGCGTAACCCGGCATTCGATGTCACACCAAACCGCCTGCTCAGCGGCATAGTCACCGAGAACGGAGTGGTCTACCCGCCCTTCGACGTGAATTTAAAGAAAGTTGTAAAGTAAACCCATGTTATTGCAAAGCCCTCCTCCCACCCGGTACGACCTGCGGTTTTCCATCGCAGGCATCCCAGTGCGGGTACATCCGCTGTTCTGGTTGTTGGCACTTCTGTTGGGGTCTTCATCCGGCGGTATTCTTTCACTGTTGATCTGGGTGCTGGTCGTCTTTGTCTCCGTTATGGTCCATGAACTGGGACATGCCTTCGCCATGCGGCGCTATGGGCAGTCATCGCAGATCGTGCTTCACATGACTGGCGGCGCGACCATCCCCGATCAATACGCGTGGGGCGGAGGGTATGCCAGTATCGCGCTCACACCCAATCAGGAGATCATCATCTCACTCGCTGGGCCGTTCTCAGGGTTTTTCCTTGCCGGGCTGACGATGGCCAGTGTCGCCATAATGGGCGGATCGGTCGGCATGGGAACTCTCTTTGGATTTATCCCGCTGCCAGCCATGGTAGCTTTGCCTTTCGGGGGAAGCCTGCTCAACTCGTTCGTTCTTAACCTGTTGTGGGTCAATATTTTCTGGGGCATCTTCAACCTTTTGCCTGTCTACCCGCTTGATGGCGGCAATGTGACGAGATACTTCCTGATGAAGGCAGACCCCCATGACGGGGTCCGCAAGTCGCTGTGGATCTCTGTGCTCGTTGGCGGTCTGGCGGCGCTGGGCGGTTTCTTCTTATTAAGAAGTATTTACATGGCAGTGCTGTTTGCCATGCTTGCCTTTCAGAGTTATCAATATCTGCAGGGACGTTACAGCAGGTATTGAAATTCAAGCCGCAAATTTCTAGACATTCCAAACATGCCATGATAAACTCACGCTCGTAATTCATTTCAGCGCACTCGTATGAGTGCGCCTTTTTCTGCGAGTTAACGAATGGATATTCTTCTCACTGGTTCCGTAGCATACGATTACTTGATGACCTTCCCCGGTCTTTTCAAAGAGCAGATCCTGCCTGAACGTCTGGCATCCATCAGCCTGTCCTTTTTGGTCGATGACATGTCGAAGCAGCGCGGAGGTATCGCTCCGAACATTGCCTACACCATGGCCCTGCTTGGCGAACGTCCGCGGGTGATGGCGACCGTTGGCGAGGATTTCGGCGACTACCGCGCATGGCTTGACTCCAAAGGCGTGGATACTTCCCTGATGAAGGTCGTCCCTGGTTTGTTCACCGCTTCGTTCTTCGCGACGACCGATCAGTCTTCCGCCCAGATCGCTTCTTTTTACCCTGGCGCGATGGGACACTCCGCCACTCAATCCATCAAAGACCTTGAGCGCAAACCCGATCTTGTGATCGTCTCACCGTCTGCGCCGGATGCGATGATGAAATTCCCGGCTGAATGTCGCGAGTTGGGCATCAAATATTTATACGACCCAAGCCAGCAAGTCCTGCGTTTGGAAGGCGCTGAGCTCGCGCGAGATATGGAAGGCGCGCACTTCCTGTTCTGCAACGATTACGAATTTGGTCTGATCTCCAAGAAAACAGGCTGGAGCCTCGACCAGATGCTTGAGCACGTGAAGGTGCTGGTCATCACCCGCGGCAAGGATGGCGCGGACCTGTACGCTGGTGACGACACGGTTCACATTCCCACCGTCCCTGAGAAAGAGATCGTTGACCCGACGGGCGTTGGTGATGCCTTCCGTGGCGGATTCCTCGCCGGGTACGCGCGCGGTTTCGATTGGAAGTTGTGTGGCGAGATCGGTTCGCTTTCTGCTGTGTACTGCCTGGAGCAGCAGGGGACCCAGAATCATAGTTATACTGTTCAGGAATTTGTCCAGCGTTTCCGCAATCACTTCGATGATGGCGGGCGGCTGGATGCGTTGTTAAAGTAAAAACAAAGCGCGGACGGAATTCCGCGACCGAGTCAAAATAAGGAGAAATATAAATGAGCAATTACGATATTCGAGACATTCAACTGGCAGAAGGCGGACGCCGCCGCATCGATTGGGCGGAACGCGAAATGCCCGTCCTTCGTTCGATCCGCGAGCGCTTCAAGAAAGAAAAGCCTCTCAAGGGCTTGCGCCTTTCCTGCTGTCTGCACGTGACCACCGAGACTGCCAACCTGATGATCACCCTTCAGGAAGGCGGCGCCGACATCGTCCTGACCGCGTCGAACCCGCTTTCCACGCAGGATGACGTTGCCGCCGCGCTCGTCAACCAGTACGAGATCCCTGTCTTCGCGATCAAGGGTGAAGACAAAGTAACCTACTTCAAGCACATCCGCGCCGCGTTGGAGCACATGCCCCACATGACCCAGGATGATGGCGCCGACCTCGTTTCATCCCTGTTCTTTATTGAAATGGGACGCTTCGAAAAACTCGAGCCCTCCCTCGCTTCCTGGGCTCAGGGACTGAGCGAAGAAGAACGCAAGCAGATGCTCAAGAACGTCATTGGCGGTACTGAAGAGACCACCACAGGCGTGATCCGCTTGAAGGCAATGGAAGCCGACAAGGTTTTGAAATTCCCGGTCATCGCTGTGAACGATGCCTTGACCAAGCACTTGTTCGATAACCGCTATGGCACCGGCCAATCCACCGTGGACGGAATCATCCGCGCTACAAACGTGCTGTTGGCTGGCAAGAACTTCGTCGTCGCCGGCTACGGCTGGTGCGGACGTGGTCTCGCCTCTCGTGCGCGCGGCATGGGCGCTCAGGTCATCGTGACCGAGATCGACCCGATGAAGGCGCTCGAAGCGGTCATGGACGGCTATCAGGTCATGCCGATGACCGATGCTTCCAAGATCGGCGACATCTTCTGCACCGTGACCGGCGATTTGAACGTGATCGACAAGCACCACTTCGAAGTGATGAAGGATGGCGCGCTCGTTGCCAATTCCGGTCACTTCAATGTTGAGATCAACATCCCGTCCCTCGCTGCCATGAGCGTTGGCGAACCGAACCTGGTCCGCCCGTTCGTTGAACAGTACCTCACCAAGGACGGACGCAAGATCAACATCCTTGGCGAAGGCCGCCTCATCAACCTCGCTTCGGCTGAAGGTCACCCCGCCTCCGTGATGGATATGTCCTTCGCGAACCAGGCTCTCTCTGCCGAGTACATGGCGAAGAACGCCGACAAGCTCGAGAAGAAGGTGTACTCCGTGCCGACCGAGATCGACAACGAGATCGCCCGCCTCAAGCTGGCTTCCATGGGCGTGAAGATCGATATCCTCACCGCTGAACAGCTTCACTACCTCAACTCTTGGGAAGAAGGAACCTAGATCGATCTTTGATCTGGGATTTACCACGATGAAAAAAGGCCCCGTGAAAAATTCACGGGGCTTTTTGATTCTATTTTTAGGAAGGCATTTACGGGCAGACGATGAGCACGGATTTGCGCGGCGATTTCCCGGCAGAGTTGAATGCCTCTACGGACATTTCGATCGAGCCGCCTGGCACCAGCACCAGGGCGGGAATGGCGGATGTGGTTTCGTTGGCTGGCAGGGTGTTGAACAGACCGCCATTGAGATAGACCCGATATCCTTCTTCGTTGGAGACATCACCCCAGGTGATAAATCCGTTCAGTTCGTAGTTCACTCCATTGA
>JAGNWT010000064.1 GCA_017985935.1 Anaerolineales bacterium
TCGGGGAACATCGTGCATAATCTGTCCATGGTGCAGTTCCGTGACTTCGCCTATGATTGGGCGACGGAATTTGATACGCAGGTAAAGAACTGGATCCTGCAGAACGATCACGACCCGCTGATCAACTTCCAGGATCAGGGACAGTCCGCCGCGCTCGCCATTAACAGCGGGGAGCATTATGTACCTTTGCTGTACGCGCTGGCATTGAAGGAAGAAAGCGACCCCGTTTCGTTCTTTGCCGAAAAGGTCTGGGGCGGGTCGGTCTCGATGCGCTCGGTGCGGATCGGATAGGAAGTTAAGTAGTCAGGTGGTCGAGCAGTCCCTCGTTTTGACCATCAGACCATGAGTCCATTTGCCAACTTGACCATGAGACCCTACACTTTTATTAATGTCGCCATGACCGCGGATGGGAAGATAGATACCTTCGAGCGCAAGGGCGCCGCGATCTCGTCGAAGCAGGACAAAGCCCGCGTGGACCAACTCCGCGCGGAGGCAGACGCGGTGTTGGTGGGGGGGAAGACTCTGCTTGAAGAAACTCCCAAACTGACGGTTAAGAGCGAAGCGCTGCGTGAGGCGAGAATCCAGCGCGGGCTGACACCGAATCCCATCAAGGTGGGAGTGGTGACCGCCGCAGACATTCCGCTTGATTCAGATTTCATGCAGGTTGGACCGGCGCGCAAGGTAATATTCACAACTCGTCAGACATCTATAGAAAAACTTGAAACCCTGCGCGCGCAAGGCGTGGAAATATTTGTGGACGACCTGCCGCGAGTGGATCTGGTTCAAATGATGGATACTTTACACGCTCTTGGCGTGAAGCGCCTGATGGTGGAAGGCGGCGGGACGATCAATTTTGAGTTGATCAAACTCGGGCTGGTGGATGAATTGATGATCTACATCGCACCGATGATCTTTGGCGGGGGGAGCGCCCCCACCCCTGCCGGTGGATTGGGGCTGCCCCGTGAACAAGCCGTCTCATTGAAACTACTGAAAGTTGAAACCCATGAAGACGGCGGGCTGACATTAAATTACAAATTTTAGGTCGGGCACAGCCACGACCTTTGGAGAAAAAACATGACAACATTTACACATGAACAGATCGAACTTTTATTGGAAGAAAATTGCTGCCACGAATGTGAAGGCGTGGGCAAGGAACATGTCTGCGTGCGCATCGAAGCCATCGCGGAACTGCCTTCACGCTTTGGCGATTTTCACATCGTCGCATTCTCGAACAATCAGGATGACAAGGAACATGTCGCCATCATCAAGGGCGAAGTGCTCGGCGCAACCGATGTCCCTGTGCGTTTGCATTCGGAATGCCTGACAGGTGATGTGATTGGCTCGCTGCGCTGCGACTGCCGCGACCAGCTCGAAGCCTCGCTGAAGAAGATCGGCGAGATGGAGAACGGCATCGTGCTCTACCTGCGCCAGGAAGGCCGCGGCATTGGGCTGACCAACAAGATCCGCGCCTACAGCCTGCAAGATCAGGGGCTCGACACAGTTGAAGCGAATCTCGCGCTTGGCTTCCGCGACGACGAACGTGATTACGCCATCGCCGCGCACATGCTTCACTCGCTCAAAGTGCAGTCCATCCGCCTGATGACCAACAACCCCAAGAAGATCGCCCAGCTCGAACAATACGGCGTGAAGGTCAACGAGCGTCTGCCGCATGTTCTGCCGAGCAACGACCACAACCGTTTCTATCTCGAAACCAAGGTCGCCAAGTCTGGTCACATGATCGACTTCCACGGCAAGCCGCACCTCGAAGAGCAAAGCGACAAACCCATCGTCGAAGGGATGACTGAGAGCCAGATCAAGGCGATGTATGACTAAGACCGTTGTCATCACCGGCGCAACGGGTGTGCTGGGAAACCTGGTCGCGAAAACTTTTGCCGAGCGCGGCGAGAACATCGTCCTGCTTGACCGCGATCAAGAGAAATTGGATTCCCTCGTCCGCGAGTTGAATCTGCCCAGTAAGAGACACCACGCGCAGGTCATTGACCTGCTTAATGGGCAGGCGATCCACGACTCAGCCGAAGCAGTTCACTCCAAATTTGGCAGCGTCCACGCTTTGATCCATCTCGTCGGCGGGTGGACAGGCGGCAAGACCCTGCCCGAATCAGCGGAAGAAGACTTGAACTTCATGCTCAACCAGCACGTGTGGACGACCTTCCACCTGTTCAAATCTTTTGCGCCGTTCCTTGCCCAAAGCGGGTGGTCACGCGTAATCGTGGTCTCACAACCTGTAACTGTGAAGCCCTCGGCAAAGTCAGCGATCTATGCGGCGGCAAAGTCGGCACAGGAAAGCCTAGCGTTGACTCTGGCTGAAGAATTCAAAGACAGCGGACTGACCGCGAACATCATCCATGTTCGATCGATAGACGTAAAAGGCGAAGGCAAGGGCACACCCCCCGCCGAGATCGTTGCAGCCATGACCTATCTATTTTCAGACGCGGCAAATAAAGTGAACGGTGCAAGAATTCCGTTATACTAGCGGGATGCAAAGTCAATTCATCGCCACGAACAATATCAACCTGCATGTCATGACCGACGGACCTGAAAACGGGACGCCGGTCATTTTATTGCATGGGTTTCCCGAATTCCATTATGGCTGGAAGAATCAAGTGCCTGCCCTGGTGAAAGCGGGTTTTCGGGTCATTGTCCCGGACCAGCGCGGATACAACCTCTCGGACAAGCCAAAGGGCGTCTCCGCCTACGATGTGGATATCCTCGCGCAAGATGTCCTCGGGCTGTTCGATCACTTCGGGATTCAAAAAGCAAAGTTGGTTGGACACGATTGGGGCGCAGTGGTCGCATGGACGGTCGCCATACACCATCCCGAACGGCTGGAAAGACTCGCCATCCTGAACGTCCCACATCCCGATGTGATGACCCGCTTCGTGTTGGAAAATCCCGCACAGCGCCGGAAATCCTGGTATGTCTTCTTTTTTCAGATCCCACTGTTCGTGGAGTGGATGTTAAGCAAGAACAATTTTGAATATCTGGCGCGCATGCTGACCCACTCCGGGCGCAAGAGTACCTTCAACGAAGCAGATGTGATCGAGTACAAAAAAGCCTGGTCGCAAAAAGGCGCGTTGACGGGCATGCTCAATTGGTATCGCTCGGTCTTCCGCCGCGGATTAAAGTCCGCGTTCGGGAAGAAGTCTGAGCCGCGCAGGGTACACGTCCCGACCATGATGCTGTGGGGCAGGCACGATGTCGCATTGAGCGCGGACATGGCTCGACCGTCCATTGACCTGTGCGATCGGGGTGATCTGTTCTTCTTTGATAAAGCCACGCATTGGGTTCAGCACGATGCCAGCGCAGAAGTAAACCAAAAATTGATCGAGTTCATGGGATAGACCATGCCAATACTTGCCCTTGTCCTGTTGTTTCTGTCTGCATCCATGCACGCCATGTGGAACTTTCTGCTTAAGAGCTCTGAAGAAAAATACATCGCAATGGGATGGCAGGTCATCTTGAGCGGGGCTCTCTCGCTCGGGTTGATCTTCTTCACCGGTCTTCCACCCCGTTCAATGTGGGGCTTCGCGATCATCAGCATGATTCTCGAAGCCATCTATTTTATTTTGCTGTGCATCGCCTACAGCGACCACGACTTTTCGCTGGTCTATCCCATCGCGCGCGGAGCGGCTCCCGCCCTGTTGGTGGTCTGGACCGCCATCTTCCTGCATGAACAATTAACGACAGGCGGATACATTGGGCTGGCATTGATCACCGGCGGCATGATGGTCATCGGCGCGACCACGTTGATCCAAAGCAACGGCGAGAAGCCGCACCTGCGCGGAATCCTCACCGCATTATCTGTGGCATTGATCATTTCGATCTACACATTTATCGACGGTACCGCCGTCAAGAACGGACCGGCGCTCCCGTATGGACTGTCCATGTTCGTGATGGTCCCTTTTGTGACCACTCCCTACCTCACGCGAAAATATGGCTGGAGTCACTTCGCGGATATGTGGAATAAAAAACGCGGCTATCTATTGCTCGGCGGATTGCTGGGATTGGTGGCGTATATGCTGGCGCTCTTTGCCTACACTTTCGCGCCGCTCAGTTATTCAGGCGCGATCCGCGAGGTCAGCGCGGTGATCGGGGCTTTCCTCGGCTGGCGATTCCTGAAAGAGGAGATGGGGGGGATCCGCGTGGTGGGGTCGGCGATCGTGTTCACGGGCGTGATGGTGATCGCAATATTTGGATGAGTATTTTGGTATCTTTGTGATGATGGAAGTTAGTTTTCAGAAAGGATAACAAATGGCGGATCAGATCTTTCCCGAACCGACCGTTGGCGTTTTCATCTTCAATCAGGCAGGCGAGTTACTGCTGTTGAAAAGCCATAAATGGCCAGGCAAGTACGTCGTCCCCGGCGGGCATGTGGAGTTGGGGGAGCGGCTGGAGGAAGCCGCCATCCGCGAGGCAAAAGAGGAGACCGGGCTGGATATTTACGACCTGAAGTTCATCAACTTCCAGCAGTTCATTTATGACCCCTCTTTTTGGAAGCAGCGGCATTTCATCTTCTTCGACTTCGCCTGCAAGGCAGATTCCCTCGATGTGCAGTTGAATGACGAAGCGCAGGAGCATGCCTGGGTCAGGGTGGACGCGGCGCTCCATCTGCCGTTGGATTCCTACACCCGCACGTCCATCGAGCGCATCATTGAAGGAAATTTGTCATAAAATCCATCATACTTAAAAAGGTTGCAGTCCGGCAAAAAAATGGTTAAGATAAAGAAACCATGAAACAAGTTTTCGCACCAGACCTTCTGGGCATTCTTGTCCCGTAGTCAGACCGCCTGATGGGTACACACGTACCTGTCAGGCTTTTTTTATCCCGCAACAAGGAGAATAAATGCAAACACCGTGGGAGTATCGTTACGCTCATCGCACACAGAAAATGGGAAGCTCGGTCATCCGTGAACTGTTGAAGTTCACCGAACAACCCGATATTATTTCATTTGCAGGCGGACTGCCCGCGCCTGATGTCTTCCCGCTCAAAGAGTTTCAGGCAGCTTGCAATGTCGTGCTGGAAACCCAGGGCGCGCAGGCTTTACAGTACAGCACCACCGAAGGCTACCAGCCTCTGCGTGAAATGATCGCGCGCCATAACGCGCGGTTTAGTGTGCAAGTGACCGCCGACAACATCATGATCACCTCTGGCTCGCAACAGGCGCTGGACTTTATCGGCAGGTTGTTCGTTAACCGCGGAGATTACATCGTGGTCGAGTCGCCCACCTATTTGGGCGCGCTCCAGGCATGGAACGCTTACGGGGCGCAGTACATTTCGGTGCCGTCGGATGAGAACGGCATGATCATGGACAAGCTCGAAGAAGCGCTGCGCATCGGACCGAAGTTCATCTACATCCTGCCGAACTTCCAGAACCCATCTGGCTCCACCCTGAGTTTGGAACGCCGCAAGCGTCTCGTTCTGCTTGCCGACCAGTACGGTGTGCCGATCATCGAAGACGACCCCTACGGACAACTGCGCTACGACGGCGAACACATCCCATCTGTTGCCACGCTTGACAGCCGTTACCGCAACGACCATGACGGAGAATACACAGGTAATGTGATCTACCTGAGCACCTTCTCGAAACTGCTCGCTCCGGGGCTGCGCCTCGCGTGGGTGATCGCCCCGCCGCAAGTGATCCGCCGGCTGGTGATGACCAAACAAGCCGCAGACCTGCACACTTCATCTTTTAATCAACACGTCGCCTACGAAGTCGCCAAAGGCGGATTCCTTGATGAGCATGTCAAGGTCATCCGCTCGACATACAAGGAGCGCCGCGATGTGATGATCGAAATGATGGAAGAAGTCTTCCCGCCGGAAGTGACCTGGTCCAAACCGCTGGGAGGTATGTTCCTGTGGGGCAAACTCCCCGAAGGTGTGGATGCAGCCGAGGTGCTCAAGGTCGCCATTGAACGCAAGGTGGCATTCGTGCCCGGTGCAGCCTTCCACCCGAACGGCGGAGGCGCGAACACCATGCGCATTAACTTCTCCTTCTCCAACCCCGATATGATCCGCGAAGGCATCACAAGGCTTGGTGTGACTTTGAAAGAAGCCTTGAAGAATGGCGGGAACAAGAAGTGATGAGTGATAAGTAATGAGCTAATAAAAAAGATGACCTGCCGCAAAGCAAGTCATCTTTTTTTATCCTTCGCATTTTCTTTTTTTACTTGTCACTCGTTGCTTATTTCTCTTTCTCACTCTTCCATATAAGGTACATACTCTGCGCGGGCAATGCCCTGCTTGAAAGCCGTCTCTGCCACGGCACGCGCCACGGCACGATGCACTTTTTTATCAAGCGGGCTGGGAACCAATTCACCGGGCGGAGTCATATCTGCGATGACATGCGCGGCAGCCAGCAGCATCTCATGCGTAATACGCGGAGCGTTCGCATCCACCGCGCCGCGGAAGATGCCGGGAAAGCCCAGCACATTATTCACAGACTTTCCGTCTGCAGCAAATGCCGCGCCGCGCTCCAAAGCAACCTCAGGATCGATCTCAGGATTCGGGTTCGACAATGCAAGGATGATCTGCCCCTTGCGAACCATTTCAGGCTTGATCAAATTCGGCGCGCCGGTGGTCGCCACCACAATGTCGCACTTCTCCATGATCTCTTTCAAATTGGATTTTTTACCGCCGGCCTTTTCAAAGCGATCCAAAGCCTCGGGACTCAGATCCGCGCCATAGACCGGATTGCCAGTCAGGCGCATCATCATCTGACCGATGGCGTGGCCGGCCGCCCCAAGCCCGATCTGCCCGATGACAGCCTTCTTCAAATCGGTGCCTGTTTCGCGGGTCGCAACAAGCAGAGCGGCCGTACTGACGACCGCCGTACCATGCTGATCGTCATGCAGAACCGGGATGTCCAACATGGCTTGCAATCTCTCTTCGATCTCGAAACAACGCGGCGCAGAAATATCTTCCAATTGAATGGCCGCAAAAGTGGGAGAGATGGCCGCAACAGCAGCAATGATCTCTTCCGTGTTCTTGGTATTCAGCAAAATAGGAATTCCCGAAAGCCCCACGAGCGTTTCCATCAGCATGGCTTTCCCTTCCATGACAGGCATGCCCGCCAACGGACCAATATCTCCCAGTCCCAGCACCGCCGTCCCATCGGTGACAATGGCCACCATATGACTGATGCTGGTATACAGCCGCGCAAGAGACGGGTCTTTGTAGATCTTCAAACAGACCTCCGCCACGCCGGGCGTGTAAACACGGCGAAGGGTGGTCAACGAGTCAATGGGGTAGCGCGAACGGATGGCGATCTTGCCTTTTTGATGCAGCTCAAGCACCTGATCGCGCACCTCAATGACCTTCGTACCTTCGTTATTTCGCATGGCCTCAAGGATCGCCTCGAGGCTTTCTTCATCCTCCGCGTTGATGGTAATATCGCGCACGATGTTCTGCGATGTTTCGGTGACAAGCACGATGCTGCCGGCGCTTCCGCCCGCCTCGGCAATGACCGTGAGCAGTTTCGCAAGCACCCCTTTTTTCTGTGAATTACGCACTCTCACGGTGCGAATGATCTTTCTTTCCCAGGCCATGATCTCTCCTTTGCATCCCCGCCCTGCGAGCAGGATGCGAACTTATTGTTCATCCATTTTAACGCCAACGCCGCGAATTTAATAAATTCGCGGCGTTGGCGTCTGCGGGAAGCCTCAGACTAAAGACCGAGCAAACCTTGCAATTGAGAGAATGACTTGACAACCGTGCAATCTGGTTCAGGGAAAAGACTGATCGGGTCGTAGAGAACAGGGACCAGCCCGGCGCGGCGCGAACCGATCACATCTGCAAAGTAATTATCGCCAACGTACATCGTCTCTTGCGCGGCGGTGCCAGACATCGCGAGAGCGCGTTCAAAGATCTCACGCTCCGGCTTATAGTGACCGATCTCGCCCCCAGCCAGCGAGAAGCTAAAAAAGGAATCCATCCCGATCTCTTTGATCTCTTCGGCATAGGGTTCATCACGATTTGAAACCACGCCCAGTGTAATGCCCTTCGCCCGCAGCTTTTGCAAAAGCGGATACACATCCTCAGGCACCACTCCGGCAGGCCTGTAGTTCTCGCCCATATAAGCCGAAACCTGCGGAGCAAGTTCCACCGCTCGTGAGCGCGGAAGCCCCAATGCAATAAGGCGGCGCTTGGTGTAGTTTGCCCAAAAATCTTTGCCGTTCCTGCTGAAGGCTTTTCCATCTGCCTGGATCTCAAGCGAGTAGGCAAAATAATGATGCGTCCAATGTTCGGCGCGGACTCGGTCTTCCTCTGAAACTTTTATGCCAAGGCTTCTGACATAATCGACAAAAACATCCCCGCCGTTGGGGATGTGATGACGAAGTGTACCGTCAAGGTCGAACAGGATCGCTTTAATATTCTTCATCCGAAAGTTTCATCCTCCGATTTCGCTCATGATGCGGTTCAACGGAATGACGCCGTCGGCAAGCCCATGCCCCCAGGGTTTTTCCCAAACACCATCCAACAAAAGACGGCGGAGTTCTTCTTCAGTCGCGCCGGCACGCAGGGGAGTGAGCAGATCCACTTCTTTTTCACGCAGCAGGCAGAGCCGCAGCTTCCCGTCTGAGGTCAGCCGGGCGCGGGTACAGGCCGAACAGAAAGGCTGGGTCACAGAAGAGATGAATCCCAGGTCGCCCTTTGCGCCGGGAATGTGAAAGACCTGCGCTTCACCATCCAGTTTTCCGTCATTGGCTCTTTCCAGCCGTCCGAATTCCGATTCAATGTTATGCTGGATCTGTTTCATGGTGATGACCTGATTGATCTGCAGGTCGGTGGCGCCCGCAAAAGGCATCATTTCAATAAAGCGCATCTGCCAGGGGTGTTCGAGGGTCAGGGCGGCGAGGTCGATCACATCTTCTTCGTTGTAACCCTTCACCACCACAGCATTGAGCTTAACCGGGGTCAGCCCGGCGCTCTCGGCCGCAAGGATGCCGTTCCAAACGTCTTCCAGTTTTCCCCAGCGGGTGAGGCGCTTGAATTTTTCCGGGTTGAGCGTATCAATGCTGACATTGACCCGTTGCAGTCCGGCGTCTGCCAAAGGGCGGGCCAGCTTCTTGAGCAGGAGCCCGTTCGTCGTCATGGAGACCGAACGGATCCCTTCCGTGGAGGCGATCCCCCGGACAATATCCACGATATTGGCGCGGACGGTCGGCTCGCCGCCTGTCAGGCGGATCTTGTCGAAGCCTAGGCTGGCAAAAAGACGGGCAAAAAACAAGATCTCGTCGTCCTGCATCAGGTCGGCATTGGGGCGAAAGGTCATATCCTCGGGCATGCAATAGATGCATCGCAGATTGCAGTGGTCCGTGAGGCTGATACGAAGGTAGTGAATATTTCTTCCAAAACGGTCTATGGCCATGGTAGTCTCGGATTATAACAATATTATATGAGTTCCACTGTCGCAATTGACGGACACTTGTACCCGTGCTATTATGCGTTATTATTTTTATAGAAATTATTAAAGGAGTTATTATGAGTTTTGAATTTATTCTTCGTATTATTGGAATGCTCGTACTGGGGGTTGCCGGCGGATACTGGGGATTTGACATCTCCAGGTTCAATCCCGCTGATGCGACGCGGACCGTTCTGGTCTTTGGGCTGGTCGGCGCTCTCGCGGGGTTGATCCTCACTCCCTATCTCACCACACGTCCTGCAAAAGCTTTGCGGTCCCTGTTGGGCAGGTTGGCCGCGGAAAGTCTGTTCGCCGGGCTGACAGGTCTGGTGGTGGGACTTCTCATCGCTGCACTTTTATCATTTCCGCTTTCACTTCTACCTAATCCATTCGGTGAAGTTCTTCCGTTCATCGGAGTGCTGGTCTTTGCCTACCTTGGCGTTTCACTCTTCGTGATGCGGCAGGGTGACATCATGGGGCTCCTGAGCGCGCTGAGCGGACGAAACGGCGAAGGTGGTGGTGCATCCTCATGGACAAACCTCAACCGCAACATCTTACTGGACACAAGCGTCATTATTGACGGGCGCGTGGCAGACATTGCAAAGACCGGCTTCCTGCCCGGCACGCTGCTCATCCCGCGCTTCGTGCTGAACGAACTGCAATACATCGCAGACTCACCAGACGGCATGCGCCGTCAACGCGGACGCCGCGGCATGGAAGTGCTGGCCGAACTGCAGAAATTACCCAACGTGCTCGTCCGCATTTCAGACATCAACGTGGACGGCGTGCGTGAAGTGGATGACAAGCTCATCGTACTTGGCAAGCAGCTTAAGAGTCCAGTGCTGACCAACGATTACAACCTGAACCGAATCGCCGAACTGCAAGGCGTGACCGTGCTTAACATCAACGAACTGGCAAATGCGGTTAAATCCGTTGTGCTGCCCGGCGAGTCCCTACGCATCAATATCATGCAGGAAGGCAAGGAACACAGCCAGGGTGTGGGGTACATGGAAGACGGCACCATGGTGGTTGTGGAAAACGGCAAGGAATACATCGGCGAATACATGGATGTGAACATCACCAAGGTACTTCAAACCGCCGCCGGGCGCATGATCTTCGGTCGTGTGGATGAAGAAGGCGGGAAAAAGAGCAGAAAGTAAAAACGAGAAGTAATCAGTGAACAGGGCGCAAAAACTGCGCCCTGTTTTATTTTCCCCTAATCAAGCCCTTTCACATGCGTTCATCTGTGGTTAAAATAGAAACATGCTAAAAATCTACAATACCCTCACCCGCAAGACAGAAGAATTTCAAACCCTCGAACCCAACCTCGTAAAAATGTACGTGTGCGGTGTGACGGTTTACAACGACGCACATGTCGGTCACGCCATGTCGGCGTTGGTCTTCGACATCATCCGGCGCTATCTCGAGTATCGCGGCTACTCCGTCAAGCATGTCATGAACTACACAGATGTGGATGACAAGATCATCAACCGCGCCAACCAGCTCGGCGAAGACCCGCTCAAGCTCTCCCAGCGTTACATTGAAGATTACGCCAACGATCTCAAAGCCTTGAACGTACTGCCCGCCACAGCCAACCCGCAGGTCAGCAAGACCATGCCGCTCATCATCCAATTCATCGAAGGGCTGATCCAAAAAGGTCACGCCTACGCCGCCCCCAACGGCGATGTGTACTTCCGTGTAACCAGTGACGATGATTACGGACGTCTCTCCGGTCGCAAATTGGACGATATGCAAGCCGGCGCGCGGATCGAGGTTGGCGAAGCAAAAGATCACCCAATGGATTTCGCGCTCTGGAAAGCAGCCAAACCGGGCGAGATCTCATGGGATAGCCCCTGGGGCAAGGGACGTCCCGGCTGGCATATTGAATGCTCCGCCATGAACCTGGCCGAGCTCGGTGAACAGATCGACATCCACGGCGGCGGCAATGACTTGATCTTCCCTCATCACGAGAACGAGATCGCCCAAAGTGAAAGCTACACCGGCAAGGAATTTTCCCGCTACTGGGTCCACAACGGCATGTTGCAGCTAGGCGGCGAAAAAATGTCCAAGTCGCTCGGCAACATCATCAGCATCAAGGAATTTTTATCGAAACGCGAAGCCGACGTGATGCGCATGCTCGTCCTGAATGGGACCTATCGCGCGCCGTTGATGTTCAACGACGAGACCCTGGATGCCGCACAAAAGAACGTGGAGCGTTTCAAGTCCGCCCTGCGAACTGCCTCTGCCTCCTCAAAAGGACTCAGCGCCGAAGCCGCTTCAGCGCTTGCAGCATCAGCACACTCTGCCAAGACCAACTTCACCGACGCCATGGACAGCGACTTCAACACCGCCGGCGCCATTGCATCCTTGTTCGAACTCAGCAAAGCCATTAATACCGCGCGAGATAACGGCGCGATCGATGAGCAGCTAAAAACCGCACAGTCCACCTTCCGCGAACTCGCAAGCGTACTCGGCTTGAAGCTCGAAGAGAAGAAAGGCTCCGGCGAAGACGAAGCTCAGATCAACGCATTGATCGCAGAGCGCACAGAAGCCCGCAAACAAAAACAATGGAAACGTTCCGACGAGATCCGTGACCAGTTGAAGGAAATGGGCGTCACCATCGAAGACAGCAAAGACGGCACGATCTGGCGGTATTCTTAAGATTACTGTTGGTTTATAAAAAAAGGACTTCCCGTGTTGTGGAAGTCCTTTTTTATATTTTGTGTTGAGTTCGAGTCTGTAACCTAAAGAATTAAACAGCCAGGCGATCCTTGCTCCCCGACCGCATGTTCTCTTCCCAGAAATGTGTGATTTCCCATTTCATTTCCGCCAGCCCCAGCCAGTAGACGGCGTCGTTAAAATTATTAAATACATCCAAATACATGGTGACATTGTCAGCCATCAATATGAGCGCATCTTTCAAGCATCGCATGGTGGTGCTGTTCGTTAATATCGCCACGTGGTCGGGAGGAAAACCGCAAGCATTATTTTCGACCACAATAGCCCTTGCCTCCCACAAATTACCGGTATCAAAATCCAATCCAGCCTTCGATAAATCCATCAGCACGTTCATGCCGTGATGACGGCGTTTATCAAGATACACAAAACGATACATATCGAAATACTCCGCGGCGGTACATTCCCCTTCAAAAATATACAGCAGGAGGTCCAGATCAGGTTGAATGGCGTATCGTATCGGCATATTCATCTCCTATCATGACATCCAATAAAAGCGGGAGCCAATGATAAAAATAACAGGTTAAAACGCCCATTAAATGGCGGATGTTAACACGAGCAACTTTGAAAGAAATTGAATCACGATCGTATTTCACGAATGGATATTTTTAAATATAACAATTAAAACCGCGACTAGTCACGGTAAAAATGTTGACAATTTAGATAGGCGCAGCCCGCCAGAGCGTTGCAGAACAAACTGCGGCACACGAAGTTAGGATGGCATCCTAACTCGACGAACAACCTTCCAATCTTTTCAAGTAAAATCAATCTACTTATGAAAGAACTTATCTACTCCCGCAATGCAGTCTATGAAACCTTGCGCGCAAAACGCAGGCAGATATTTTCGATCGAGATCGCTGAAGGCGTGCAGGAAAAAGGCAAACTGACCGAGATCCTCAAACTGGCACAAGCCCAAAAGATCCGGGTCAACCGTGTGCCGCGCACAAAACTGGACAAGGTGCACCAGAACAATCAAGGCATCGTAGCCGAAGCCAGCGGGTACCCGTACGCCGACGTGCTGGATATTCTGGAAAACGCCAAAGAAGACCAGCCTTTCATCCTGATCCTTGATTCTCTGCAAGACCCCCAGAATTTCGGCACGCTCATCCGCACCGCAGAAGCGCTCGGAGCGCACGGCATCGTCATTCCATCTGCACGCTCCGTAGATGTAACCCCCGCCGTGGTTAACGCATCGTCTGGCGCGAGCGAGCACATGCTTATCGCGCAGGCGAATCTATCCCAGACGATCGATGCGCTCAAAGAGAATGATATCTGGGTCGTCGGGCTGGACCAGGCCGGGGCGGAGATCGAAGCGGGCTCGCGTCATCTGAAGGGCGCGCTGGCTCTCGTCGTCGGCTCGGAAGGCGAAGGGCTGCACGAACTTGTCCGCAAAAAATGCGATATCGTATTGAAACTGCCCATGCGCGGAAAGATCGAATCACTGAACGCCGCTGTTGCGGGGTCGGTGGCTTTATATCTCGCATATCTCTCACGAAAATAATCACCAGGAAACAACACCATGCCTCAAGCAACATTTCATTTTCCAAAGGGATTCTTATGGGGTGCCGCCACTGCGTCTCATCAAGTGGAAGGCAATAACACCAACAACAACTGGCACGCCTGGGAAGAAGCAGGCCACACTGTGCATAGATCCGGTCTCGCCGCCGATTGGTGGGGCGGACGCTGGCGGGAAGATTTTGACCGCGCCGCTGAAACCGGGCAGAACGCGCACCGCCTCTCACTGGAATGGAGCCGCATTCAGCCGACTCCTGACTCGTGGGATGAGGAAGCCATTGAAAAATACCGCACCATGCTGCGTGGACTGAAGGAACGCAACATGACGGCTTTGGTTTCGCTGCATCATTTTACCGACCCGCTGTGGGTGACGGAAAAAGGCGGCTGGGAAACAGCGGACATTGTTCCGTTGTTCGAGAAATACGTCCGCAAGGTAGTGGATGCGCTCAAGGAATATGTCACACTGTGGTGCACGATCAACGAGCCGAACGTGTACGCGCTCGGCGGATATGTTCAGGGTGTGTTCCCGCCCGGCAAGAAGGACATCAAGCTTTCGATGCGCGTGCTGGGCAATATGCTCAAGGGGCACGCCGCCGCCTACCGTGCCATTCACCAATTGCAGCCCGAGGCGCGGGTGGGCTACGCCCTGCATTACCGCCCGATGGTGCCGAGGATCAAATGGTCGCCGCTTGACCGCTTGATGCGCAACATCCGTTACGATGGAATCAACATGGGCTTTCCATCCGCCATCTCCACCGGGGTGATGAGATCCCCGGTTGGCAATCAAAATATTCCCGAGGCAAAGGGCACGCAGGATTATCTCGGCTTGAACTATTACTCGGTGGACACGGTCTGGTTTGACCTGCTGAAGCCGGGCGAGTTGTTCTCGAACAGCGGATTCCCCAAAGGCGCCGACATGAGCGATACGAACTTCATCGCCAACATCCCCGAAGGGATCTACGAATCGATCAAATGGATAGACCGCACCTATCCGCATCTGCCGATCATCATCACAGAGAACGGCGTGGAGGATTCCGACGATCATTTGCGACCGCGCTACATCGCGCAGCACCTGCATCAGGTCTGGCGCGCCTGCAACTTCAACTGGCCGGTGAAGGGATATTTCCACTGGTCACTGGTGGATAACTTTGAGTGGGAGCGCGGCTGGACGCAACGCTTCGGGCTGTGGGGGTTGGACATCGACACCCAAAAACGGATCCGCCGCCCAAGCGTGGATTTTTACGCCGAGATCTGCCGCGAGAACGGCATTTCGTCCGAGATGGTGCAAAAATACTGCCCGGAAGTGTTCGATAAAATTTTCCCCTCATAAAC
Organism: Anaerolineales bacterium; assembly: GCA_017985935.1. Lineage (GTDB taxonomy): Bacteria > Chloroflexota > Anaerolineae > Anaerolineales > Villigracilaceae > Villigracilis. Next base: position 15,006 of record JAGNWT010000064.1, read on the forward strand.
CAAAAGACCTCCGAGTATCTCGGAGGTCTTTTTTTATCAGAGCAATTCATTCCTTTAGCCACTTCAGCGCCAGATCATGGTCCGAAAATAACTGAACCGAGTAGCCGTTATTACGGCATACCGTTTCATAGAAACGCAAATTCTCCACGAATTCGTGGGGGATCACCAGCGCCATTTTTAGTTGACGGGTGAGCCCCATTTCTTCATAACGGCGGGGCAGGTCGTAAATTTCCATGGTGGAAAGAGCGTCGCGCACGATCCCGCTGTGATCGAGCAGCAGACGCATGCAGTTATGTTCCTTGATCAGTGCGGCGCCTTCAGCGCGCATATAGTTGGCTGAAGTGATCTCCAGGATGCCATTCGTTTTTATGAAGATGATCTGTTCGTTTTCGTCGTAGCGCATTTGCCAGTTCATGGTCGCCTCAAATTAAAAAACATTCGCATGGAAGGAGGTATTATAGTCCGAAGTCATTCCGCTGAAAATGGCACGATTTTCCCGTCCTTGTAAAAGTAAAGCCCGCCCCACCCGTTCTCAGGGCTTGACAGTTTAGAGTAAATACTCTAAACTAAACAAACCAGGCAAGGAGACGAAAATGACCAACCGTGACAAGATCATTACCGCAGCGCTGACGCTCTTCAATAACGAAGGCACATCCACCGTCAGCACCAACCACATCGCCGAGGCGGCGGGCATCAGCCCGGGCAACCTGTACTATCACTTTCACAACAAAGACGAGATCATCCGCGAACTGTTCGAGCAGTTATTCGCCGCGAACGACGCCGCGTACAACCTCCCTGCAGATTCACTGCCGACACTGGAAGACCTGCAACAAATGGTGAAGACCAATTACAAGATCCTCTGGCAGTATCGCTTTGCCCACCGTGAACTCGTCGCTCTTTTGCGGGCAGACGCGGAACTTCGCACTCGCTATCTTGCCATCCGCAGGCGCGGCTTCGAGGGATTCGATCAGCTCTTCAATGCATTTGCCGAGGCGGGGGTCATCCGCTCGGCGGACGAGAAAGCCATCACTGCCCTCGCAGAGACCTGCTGGCTCATCACCGAGTTCTGGCTCAACAGCCTCGAGGTGAGCGGCAAAACTGTCAGCGAATCTCAAATGGATCGCGGCGTGGCATTGATGATGCAAATACTGCAGCCTTACATCAAATAGGAAAATACAATGACATTCACAAACTATCGCAAACTTGCCGGCATCTTTTTCATCATCGGCGCGGCCCTTGTCAACATCCCATACACCCTGCTCATCATAAACTTCGATTATCCAGATATCCTGCGTTTGCCCACCGCAGAGATCCTCACAAGATTTCAATCCGGCGGAAACCCGCTCATCTACACCTGGCTCGCCTTCGCCTGGGTTGGGCTGCCAATGCTCTTTGGGGCGATCATGCTCAAGCGGATTCTCGAAAAGGAAGGCTCTCTCTTTCTTGAAACAGCGACCACCCTTGGTGTGATCGGATTTATCGTGCAGGTGATCGGGCTCCTGCGTTGGGTATTCGTCGTCCCCGTGCTTGCGCGCATCTTCACCGACCCCGCAGCGGATGCGGTCACGAAGACAGCCGTCGCCGCTGTGTTCACTGCCGTCCACCAATACGGCGGAGTCATCCTTGGCGAACACCTTGGGCAACTCCTCATCATCCTCTGGATGTCCATGATCAGCGGTATCATCCAGCGTTCCGTGATATTCAGTAAATGGGTCGCGTGGCTCGGATGGTTTGCATCTGCGGTTTACCTGCTGGCACAGACCGAACTCCTCGCCACGGCGATCCCTTCCTTCCCAGTGATCGGATGGGCAGGGCTGACGGGCAGCCTGCTCTGGCTGCTGTGGATGATCGTGATTGGCGTCTATTTGGTCAAGTACCGGGAGTAACATGCACCTGCCAGACTCGTTCATCTCGACAATTAAGAACACCTTTGGGGCGGACGGCGAAACATTCCTGACCTCCCTCCCATCCTTGGTAGATGAATCTGCGCGCCGCTGGGAACTGACGAGCATCCGGCCTGTTTCAAATTTATCGTACAACTTTGTAGCGTTCGCAAAAAGAGGAGAAGAAGAAGTCGTTCTCAAGATCGGAGTGCCGCGCGACGAGTTGATGAGCGAGATGGCAGCCCTTGATTTATTCAACGGCGACGGGGCATGTCGCTTATTGGATCGCGACCCGCAAAAAGGTCTGCTCTTGCTCGAGAGGTTGAACCCCGGCGGAATGCTCTCTGAATTGCAGGACGACGACAAGCGTACACACATCGCTGCGGATGTGATGCAAAAGATCTGGCGTGATGCGCCCGCAGATGCAACTTTCATCCGTCTGGCAGATTGGTTCCATGGTTTGAAGAGAATCCGCACCCGCTTTGAAGGCAGAACGGGACCATTCCCAAAGGAAATTTTGGAGCGTGTGGAATCCATTTTGCCGGAGTTGTTCGAAGCACCATCTCTTTTACTTCACGGTGACTTCCATCATTTCAACATCCTGAGTTCGGAGCGCGGCTGGCAGGTGATCGACCCAAAGGGAGTCATCGGACCGGCCGGGTACGAGATCGGTCCGCTCATGCTCAATCCGTGGATCAGCCCTCTCAACACAAACCAGTTCAAGGTCCAGACCGAGAGGCGTGTGGGCATCTTATCTGAGCGGCTGGGCTGGGAGCGGGGCTTCATACTGAATTGGGCGACCGCGCACGCCGTCCTCTCTGCCTGGTGGGATTTTGAAGAAAATATGGATTGGCAATATCCAATAAGCTGCGCGCAGGTCTTTGCCAACCTGGGCTGACCCAACTAACCCAATCAAAAGCGGACTTCGCCTGAAGTCCGCTTTTGATTCTACGTCCACATCCCAACGCCGTGGCAACCCACCCCTGATGGTAGAATCAAATTTATGTCTACATCTACTTTTCCAGCAGAATTTACACTGCATCGCAAGAACAAGTTTGACCGGTCCACACCTGCACGCTGGATCCTGTCGCACGCACGCCCTTATTGGTTGATCGTTGTGATGATCTTCATTGGCGCGATCGGCAACGCCGTGCTGGCTGTGGTGGTGCCCGTGCTGACCGGCGACGCGTTCAACGCGATGCTGGAAACCAACCCGGATACCTCGGTGCTATTACCGCTCGCCATCACCATTGGTGTGTCACAGATCATCCGCGGTGTGCTGCAGCTTGGAAGGAATTTCGGCGCGGAGTTAATGGCGCAAAAAATGGAGCGCGACATCCGCGACGAGTTATACCTGTCGCTGCTTGGCAAGAGCATGACCTTTCACAGCCTTCAGCCTGTGGGCGACACGATGGCGCGCTCAACGAACGATGTGCGCGAAGTGAATTACATGTTCAGCCCCGGTGTGAACCTGGTGGTCGGCTCTTTCATGTTCATTCTCATGCCGATCTTCTTTGCGCCGCGTTATCACATCTCGCTCATCGCCACGCCGCTGATCTTCACGGTCATTTACTTCCTCGCGCTGGCACGCTACCTGAAGCAGCTCTCGCCCATCACCGATGATGTGCGGAGATCCTTCGGCAAAATGAACACCCATCTCTCCGAGTCGCTCGACGGCGTGGAGATCATGAAAGGCGCGGCGCAGGAAGATGCGGAGGTGGACCGCTTTGGGATCAACGCCAACGAAGTCCGCAATGCCTTCGTTCAACAAGGCGACCTCGAAGCGCGTTACATCGCCATGCTTTTGCTGGGCATGGCTTACGCGGGCGGACTCGTCCATGCGTTGATCCTTTTCCGCGCAGGCTTGATCAATGTGGGTGCGGTCATCGCCTACTTTGGCATGTTGCAGCTGCTTGGCTTCCCGACCTTCACCTCCACCTGGGCGTATTCACAGATCTCGCTCGGGCTGTCCTCCGCCCGCAGGATTTTGGAACTCATCAACAGCGAGACCAAGCTCGACCAGAACGCATCCGGTCGGACATCAAGCATGAGCGGTGAGATCGAGTTTCGCGGCGTCTCATTCAGTTATCCGAACGGTGAAGCCGTGCTCAAGGACATCTCCTTCAAGGTCAAGCCCGGGCAGACAGTAGCCATCGTCGGACAGACAGGCGCGGGCAAGACCTCGCTCGCCAAGTTGATCAACCGCACCTACGATGTCTCATCGGGTCAGGTCCTTGTGGACGGTGTGGATGTGCGCGACTGGAATCTCGCATCCCTGCGCGAGCAGATCTCCATCATTGAGCAGGATATCTTCCTGTTCTCACGCTCGCTCAGTGACAACATCGCCTTCGGCAAGCCCGGCGCGACAAAAGACGAGATCATGTCCGCATCCATCGCGGCACAGGCGCACGACTTCATTCTTGACTTCGACCAGACCTACGACACAACGGTTGGTGAGCGCGGCGTGACCCTCTCCGGCGGACAGCGCCAGCGCATCGCCCTTGCGCGCGCCTTCCTGACCGATCCGCGGGTGCTGGTGTTGGACGACTCCACCTCCGCCATTGACTCAGCCACGGAAGACAAGATCCAGCGCGCCATCTCCAATGCCTCGCGCGGGCGCACGACCTTCATCATCACGCACCGCCTGTCGCAGATCCGCTGGGCGGACCTCATCATCGTCCTCCGCAAGGGACGCATCGCCGCCATCGGCGCGCACGACGACTTGATGAAAACATCCGAAGCGTATTCGAGAATTTTCAGGGACTAGCCTTCCGCAACATACATTGCAGACTGAAGTCTGCAATCCTTTATCGCAAATCAACCGCAAATCTGAAATCAAAAATCGGAAATAATCATGGGCTTCTTCGCAGGACTAAACGACGAAAAATACGACCGTCAATACACAGACCGTGTACTGGCGCGCCGCATGTTCAACTACTTCAACACGCAAACCAGAAGGCTGGTGTACGCATCCTTCACCATCATCGCGCTGGCGGTGATCGGAGCCGCGCTGCCCGTGGTCGTCAGCCGCATGGTGGACCTCATCCAAAACCGCCCCACGCCCGCATCCATCGCATGGGTGGGCGCGGCGCTGGTCGGGGTGGCTGTCGGCATGTGGGGACTGAACTGGCTGAGGCGTGCATTGATCGTGCGTGCGGTCGGGGATGTGGTGCTCGACATGCGCACCCGTTCCTTCCGCGCCGCCGCCGAGCACGACCTCTCCTTCTACGACCAATTCTCCTCTGGTCGCATCGTCTCGCGCATCACATCTGACACGAACGACTTCGGTCAACTGGTGGTCATCATCACCGATGTGGTCGCGCAGATGTTCCAGGCGGTGCTGATCGCCGTCGTGCTTTTCCGCACCGAGCTGCGGCTCTCGCTCCTGCTGATCGGCTTTCTGCCCTTCATCTTTGCCATCGCTTCGGGCTTCCGCATCATGGCGCGGCGCGTTACCAAGAAAGGCATGAAAGCCATGTCGGATGTGAACGCCGCCATCAAGGAAACCTTCAGTGGAATTTCCATCGCGAAAAATTTCCGCCAGGAGGAAAGCATCTTCAAGTCCTTCGATGAATCGAACCAGCAATCGTATCAGGTCAACGTCCAGCGCGGATTCGTGCTCTCGCTGGTCTTCCCGGTGCTCAACGCGGTCGGCGGAATCTTCGTCGGCGTGCTGGTCTATGTCGGCGGACTCAGCGCCTCGCAAGGCGTCATCAGCATCGGCGCGTGGTATCTCTTCATCATGAGTCTCGACCAGTTCTTCTTCCCCGTGCTCAACCTCACCTCGTTCTGGGCGCAGATCCAATCGGGGCTTTCCGCCGCGGAGAGAGTCTTCGCGTTGATCGATGCCGACCCGAACGTGATCCAAAAGGAAAAACAGGATGTGCCGCGCCTCAAGGGCGAGATCCTCTTTGACCACATGCACTTCCGCTATTCGGATAAAGAACCAATCCTCACGGACTTCAGCCTGCTCATCCAACCCGGAGAGACTTTGGCGCTGGTGGGACACACCGGCGCGGGCAAGTCGTCCATTGCCAAGTTGATCGCGCGCTTTTACGAGTTCCAGCAGGGACGGCTGCTGATCGACGGGCGCGACATCCGCACCTTTGATCTGAGTCAGTACCGCAGGCAGTTGGGCATTGTCTCGCAGGTCCCTTTCCTGTTTTCAGGAACGGTGGCAGATAACATCCGCTATGCCGCGCCGGGCGTGCCCGAAGCGGAGATGCTCAAGCTTGCCAGAAAGATCGGCGACGGTGAATGGCTCGAAACCCTGCCAGAAGGACTCAGCACCGAAGTCGGCGAGCGCGGCAACCGCCTCTCAATGGGTCAGCGTCAGCTCGTGGCGTTGATGCGCGTGCTGGTGCAAAATCCTGCCGTGTTCATTTTGGACGAAGCCACCGCCAGCGTGGATCCGTTCACCGAGTGGCAGATCCAGCAGGCGTTGAATCTCATCCTGAAAAACACCACCAGCATTCTGATCGCGCACCGCCTCTCGACCGTGAAAGCCGCCGACCG
>JAGNWT010000129.1 GCA_017985935.1 Anaerolineales bacterium
TGCGCGGGTCAGCCACAACAAGTTTTGCGCCGCGCTGTCTCACCGCCTGGCGCAGCATTGCGCCGAAGACGGGGTGTTGTTCGGTGGTGTTCGAACCGATGATAAAGAAGGCTTGCGCCTGTTTGGCGACATCGTCCATACTGTTGGACATGGCACCCGAGCCGAAGGAGGCAGCCAGACCGGCTACCGTGCTGGAGTGTCAGAGACGGGCGCAGTGGTCAATGTTGTTCGTTCCTATGACCTGCCGCGCCAGTTTGTTCATCAAATAATTTTCTTCGTTCAGGCATTTCGCCGAAGTGAGGAAGCCCATGCTGTCCGCGCCGTATTTCGAGCGGGTGTCTGCGAATTTATCCGCGACGATGTCGAGCGCTTTATCCCATTCGGTCTCCACCCAGTCCCAGGGAGACCCTTTCAATTCTTTCTTCCCGCCTTCAAGCAGGTACCGTCTCACTTTCGGCTTTACCAACCGTTCCGGGTGATGGATAAAGTCATATCCGTAGCGCCCCTTCACGCACAGGTGATTGCCGTTGACAGGTGCTTTCCCGGTTGAAGTTACGCGGATCACTTTGCCATTTTTGACATTCAGCTCGAACTGACATCCCACGCCGCAGTAGGTACAGGTGGTCATCACTTTCTTGATCTGGTGGTTACGTCCCAGCCCATAGGACATCTTATCGGTCAGTGCGCCGGTGGGGCAGTAGGCAGCGCACGCGCCGCAGGATTCGCAGCGGGCGTCCAGCATGTCGGTATCTGCGCCTGCGACGGGATGTGTATCGAATCCGCGCTCTGCCATCGTCCAGACATAACGACCTTGAATTTCGGCGCAGGCGCGTACGCAGCGCGTGCATTGAATGCACTTGTTCATATCCACGCGGATGAACGGGTTCGGATCCGCATTGATCGGATACCGCCCGTTCTTGACGCCCCATTCCGGCACTTCCACCTCGTACTCATACGCCAGATCGGGCAGTTCGCAAGTTCCAAGCGCATCGCACGCCAGACATTCCTTTGGGTGATTCGCGAGGATCAATTCCAAAATGGTCTTGCGTGATTTTATGATGGCGGGGCTGTGGGTTTCCACTTCCATGCCATCGTTGACGGGCATCGTGCAGGAAGCCATCGGTGTGCGCCACCCCTTGACATCCACCACGCAAAGACGGCATCCCCCCGTGGGGTGCAGGTCCGGGTGATTGCACAGAGTCGGGATAGTGATGCCTGCTTCCTTCGCGGCTTGCAGGACGGTCAACCCTTCTTTTACTTGAAAGTCTTTTCCATTAATTTTGATTTTCACCATAAGGTTCTCCTTGTGGATATTTTTCATATTCAGGCAGGTTACTCTTCAACCTGTACTTTGCTCGAAACCATTGAACAGACCTGGGTGGGGCAGATGCGATCGTTGATGTGTGCTTCCACTTCTGTGCGGAAATGCTTCAGCATGTCGCGGACCGGAACCGCGGCGGTTTGACCTAATCCGCAGTTCGAGGCGCGCTCCATTTCCGATGCAAGGTTAAGCAGGTAATCCAATTCTTCGAGCTTGCCTTCCCCCTCCGAGATGTTCTCTACTATCTCATACGCGCGTTGTGTGCCAATGCGGCAGGGTGTGCATTTGCCGCACGACTCAAAGCGGAAGAATTGCAAAAGCACTTTGACAAGGTCAACGACGCAGGTGTTCTGGTCGCAGATGAGCAGCGCGCCTGAGCCGAGAGAAACACCCGCTTTGCGGAAGGACTCGAAGTCCATCGGCACATCCTGCAAGTCCGCGGGGATGATCGAGCCGCTGCTACCGCCGGTCTGTGCCAGTTTGAGCGTGCTGCCGGGCTTCATACCTTTGGCATAGATGTTGATGACCTCGCGCAGGGTGATGCCCATCGGCACTTCGATCACGCCGCTGAAATTGACGTTGCCCATGATGGTGTAGACCTTGGTGCCGGGGCTGGACGGCGTGCCGAACGAGCGATACCACTCTCCGCCGTTGCGCACAATGGCAGGGATGTTCGCGAGGGTCTCCACATTATTGACCGTGGTGGGTTTGTTCCATAAGCCGTTCGTCACTGGGTAGGGCGGGCGTGAGCGCGGGATACCGCACTTGCCTTCGATGGATTCGATCAAGGCGGTTTCTTCCCCGCAGACGTATGCGCCTGCTCCCGCGTGCATGTGGATATGGAAGTTAAAATTGCTGTTGAAAATATTTTTGCCAAGGAAGCCGAACTCTTCCGCTTGTTCGATGGCATGCTTTAATCGTTTGTACGCCAATCCGTATTCCCCGCGGATATAGATGTATCCTTCATCCGCGCCTACGGCATACCCAGCCAATGCCATTGATTCAAGCACAACATGCGGATCGCCTTCGAGGACGATGCGGTCTTTGAATGTGCCGGGTTCGCTTTCGTCCGCGTTGCAGACCACATATTTTTTATCGCCTGCCGCGCCGCGCACGAACTTCCACTTGCGCCACACAGGAAAGCCCGCCCCGCCGCGTCCCTGCAAGCCTGACTTTTCAACAATCTCGATCACTTGCTCGGGCGTCATTTCGGTGAGGGCTTTGCCAAGGGCTTCGTAGCCATTGTGTGTGATGTACTCTTCGATATTCTCCGGGTCAATGCGCCCGGCGCGTTCGAGCACTATGCGCTGCTCGGCTGGGTTGTAGCCTTTGTGAGCGCGCAGCGAGCCGATCTGTCCGGTCAATTCCTTGGGCGGGGCAAGCAGGTCTTCGGCAATGCGTCCCTTGTAAAGATGTTCTTCGATCAGATAATTCGCGTCGCTCGCTTTTACCGGTCCATACACAGCGGCTTCGGGATACACGATCACAAAGGGCAGAATGGTTGAGCGTTCCACATCTGTGATGGGAGCGATGTCCACTTCGTCGGTGAGTTGAAAGGCTTCAAGCGTATCTTTGAGACTTTTGAGCAGGTCACTCGACCCAAGTCTTTCACTCTCCGGGTCAGTGGAAACCAGGATCATGGCACGTTTTGTTTTCATGTCCGGCTCCTATTCATACCGCGCCAAAATATCGGGGATCTGCTCAACAGTGACATTGCCGTACATGTCGTCATCCACCAACAGTACAGGACCTACACTGCATAATCCGATGCACGATGTGGTTACCAGGGTCCATTGGTTGTCCGGTGTGGTCCCGCCATTATCGAGATTGAGGTGCTTGCGCAGCGCATCCCAGATCGCTTTGCCGCCAACCACATGACAGGGCGCGTTCTCGCAAAACTTGATGACGTGCTTCCCGCGCGGTTTTGTGGAAAGCATGTCATAAAAACTTGCAAGGCTGAAGAGTTGACCTTCTGCCAGGTAATTTTGTTTGGCAGGGTCATGAATTTGCTGCTGCATTTCGCGCATGGCTTCGGCGGGAATATAGCCCAGCACATGATTGATCTCGCTGAGGATCGGGATCAAAGCATCGAGAGTCTTCCCATGCTTTTCAATGGCTTGCCGGACGATCTCTTTGATATCACTTACAACGGGCGGAGCATGCATTCAACCTCCAAATGGGTTTACGACTCAACCAGGATCGCGTGGAAATTACAGACTTGCACACAAATGCCGCATCGGACGCATTTGTTGACGTCAATGTGATGCGGCTGCCTGCGTTCCCCGCCAATCGCTTCCACCGGGCAGTTTCTCGCACAGACCGTACAGCCGGTGCAGGTGGGAGTTTGAATTTCAAAGCGGATCAATTTGCGGCAGACCTTTGCGGGACAGCGCTGTTCAAGAACGTGCGCTTCGTATTCTTCGCGGAAATGTTTAAGTGTGCTTAATACCGGATTAGGCGCACCCTGTCCCAGACCACACAAACTATTTTTTGCGACCTCGTTACACAGGTCTTCCAATTTTTCAATATCGCCCGCTTTTCCTTTTCCATTGCAAATCTTTTCGAGCAGTTCCAGAATGCGGCGGGTCCCGATGCGGCAAGGCGTACACTTCCCGCAGGACTCAGCTTGTGTGAACTCCATAAAGAATCGTGCAATATCCACCATGCAGGAGGATTCGTCCATGACTACGAGACCGCCCGACCCCATCATCGAACCGGCTTCAGCCAGCGCTTCGTAATCCAACGGCAGATCGAGGTGTTCCGCAGTAAGACATCCGCCCATCGGACCGCCTGTCTGCACGGCTTTGTATTGCTTGCCATCTTTGATTCCACCTGCCACATCAAAAATGATCTCGCGCAGGGTAATGCCCATTGGCACTTCGATTAAACCGGGCTTGGCGACATTTCCGCCGACCGCAAAGGTCTTGGTGCCCTTCGAGCGTTCCGTGCCCATGCTGGCGTACCAATTCGCGCCTTTCAAAATGATCTGCGGAATGTTGGCATACGTCTCCACGTTGTTGTTGTTCGACGGCTTGCCCCAAACGCCTTTGACAGAAGGGAAGGGCGGACGCGGGCGCGGCTCTCCACGCTGACCCATGATCGAAGCCATGAGAGCGGTCTCTTCACCGCAAACGAAGGCGCCTGCTCCCATGCGTACTTCGAGGTCAAAGTCGAAATCAGTGCCGAGGATGTTCTTTCCGAGAAAACCAAATTCGCGCGCCTGGGTAATGGCGAGGTTGAGCGTCTCAACCGCGAGCGGATATTCTGCGCGGCAGTAGATGTATCCATAACTCGCGCCGATCGCATATGCGCCGATGATCATGCCTTCAATTACCGAATGCGGATCACCCTCGAGCACGCGGCGATTCATGAACGCGCCGGGGTCGCCTTCGTCTGCATTGCAGACCATGTATTTGGGGCTGTCCTGCACCTGGCGGGTGAGCGCCCACTTCCTGCCGGCAGGGAAACCTGCACCTCCGCGTCCACGCAGACCGGAGCGGGTGACTTCATCGATGACCTTTTCAGGTGTCATTTCGCCGATGACCTTGCCGAGCGCCTGATACCCGTCCACAGCGAGATAGTCTTCGATATTCATCGGGTCGATCTCGCCGCAGTTACGCAGCACCACGCGCACTTCCTTCGGGCGCAGCGGACCGAGTTCTTCATCCACTACGGCTTTATGGATCTCGCGGAACTTTTCGACAATTCGCCCTTTGAGGAAATGTTCTTCCACCAAAAACGGAACATCATCTGCGGTCATGCCAACGTAATGCACGCCGTCAGGGTACACCATCATTTCTGGTCCACTGCTGCAGCTGCCGATGCGCGAGGTCTCCAGTACTTGAATTTCGTTGATCAATCCCTGCGCTACCAGTTCATCCTGAAGCGCGTCCACGACATCATGCGCGCCTTTTTCCAGGCATTCAGGATCCACGCAGACCAAAATATGCGAACGATAAAATGGCATAAAAACTATTCTCCAATAATGTCATCCTGAGTGCAAACGAAGGATCTCTTTGATTTTCATAGAGATGCTTCTTCGTTCTTTCTCATTCTGACATGATCACAAAGGCAAAATGTAATCCTTCACTGGCGTTCCGTTTTGAACGTGCTGTTTCATGATCTGCGCTGCCACCTCAGCGTTGACGTTTCCATAGGTTACCTTTGCCGAATCACCGATGATGACCTGCATGATCGGTTCCTGCTCACACTTACCGATGCAGCCTGTTTGGGTTACCGTCACACCGCTCAGGTTTTGAGCTTCAATGTAATTCAATACACTTTTCATCGTGTCGCGTGCGCCTGCCGCGATCCCGCAAGTGCCCA
>JAGNWT010000065.1 GCA_017985935.1 Anaerolineales bacterium
CCTTTGCTTGGCAATCATCAAGTTGAGAACGCCGCCACCGCTTACACGGCATTGAAAGTCAGCGGCATTCCCATCACCGATGACCAGATACAAAAAGGCTTTTCTCAAGTACAATGGCGCGCCCGCTTTGAAGTGGCGCGGCGTGAACCGCCTGTGATCTTCGACTCGGCGCACAACCAGGATTCCTTTGCCAAGTTGAGCGAGACTCTCGAAATCTATTTCCCTGACAAAAAGGTCTATCTCATCTTTGGTGCTTCGGAAGATAAGAACATCCCCGGCATGTTCGCGGAGTTGAAATCGAAGATCGAGAAGATCATCGTCACACGAGCCGATCATCCGCGTGCGCTCGAAGTGGAGAAAATTCAAGGGTTGGCTGAGCAGGCCGGAGTTAAGTCTGAAGCGGTCACGCCCGTCAAGTCCGCATTGGAGCGGGCGCTGGAATTATCCTCAAAAGATGGCAGTATTGTCTTGTCCGCCGGCAGTATGTTCGTCACGGCGGAAGTCATGACTGCATGGAAGAACAGATGAATCATCAAAACGACTGGAACGAAGAAGAAGACAATTTTGACCTCACGCTTTCACAGCGCACCGAGGAGTTGTACCGCATCCCGAACATGGAGCCGAACACCGATGGCTTGATCGAAGCTGTGGTTCTGCCTTTACGCGATATGGTCATCTTCCCGCGCATGGTCTCGCCGATCTTTGTAGGGCGCGAGACTTCATTGCTTGCGGTGCAGGAGGCTCAACGCAAAGAGCAGACCGTGATCGGGCTGACGCAGAAAGACCCCGAGTTGAACGACCCCGGCGCGAACGATTTCCTGCCTGTGGGTGTGGAGATGGCGGTGGGCAGGCTGCTCCACATGCCAGACGGTTCATACTCCGCGCTCGTGCAGGGTCGCAAGCGAGTGGAGGTTGTTGAGTTCCTGAGTTTGAAGCCCTACATCAAAGTGCGCGCGCGGATCATCAATGAGCCGCAAACTGCCGACAGACAGTCGCAGGCGTTGATGCGCTCCGCTTTGAGCATGTTCGAACGCTGTGTGCAGTTGGACCGCTCGATCCCCGAAGAAGCGCATTTGTTCGCCTTGAACATTTCCGAGCCGGGTTGGCTGGCAGATATGATCGCCACCTCGCTCTCATTGACCTACGAAGCCAAGCTGCGCTTGCTGTTGATCCTTGACCCGAAAGCACGGCTGGGACAGTTGAACAACATCCTCGCGCAGGAAGTGGATGTGCTCGAACTCGAAGATGAGATCCACTCGCGCGTGCAAAACGAAGTGGATAAGAGTCAGCGCGAGTTTTATCTGCGTGAACAGATGAAGCAGATCCAGAACGAACTGGGTGAGGGCGATGTATTCACTCGCGACGCCACCGACCTGAAGAAAAAGGTCGAATCTGCGAACCTGCCCGAGGAAGCCCGAAAAGTTGTGATGAAGGAAATGGAGCGGTTGAATCAGATGCCGCCGATGGCACCTGAAGTGGGGATCATCCGAACTTACATTGACTGGATCGTGGACCTGCCGTGGAGCAACTCCACGCCTGACAATCTGGACGTGAAGAACGCCGCGAAGATCCTTGAACGCGACCATTACGGTTTGAAGAAAGCCAAGGAAAGAATCCTTGAATACATCGCTGTGCGTTCGCTCAAGCCCAAGAAGGAACGCCAGCCGATCCTGTGCTTTGTGGGTCCGCCTGGAGTGGGCAAGACCTCGCTTGGACGTTCCATCGCCGATGCACTCGGACGCAAGTTCGCGCGTGTATCGCTGGGCGGCGTGCGAGACGAAGCCGAGATCCGCGGGCATCGCCGCACATACATCGGCGCTTTGCCCGGGCGCATCATCCAGACCATGAAGCGCGCCGGCACAGCCAATCCGCTTTTTATGTTGGATGAGATCGACAAGCTGTATTCTGATTTCCGCGGCGACCCCGCATCTGCGATGTTGGAAGTGCTCGACCCCGAACAGAACAACGCCTTCAGCGATCACTACCTTGAACTGCCCTTCGATCTTTCGAAGGTCATGTTCATCACTACTGCCAATTCGCTGTCGAACATCCCTGCTCCGCTGCTCGACCGCATGGAAGTGATCGAGTTCCCCGGCTATATCGAAGAGGAAAAGATCGAGATCGCGAACCGCTATCTTATTCCACGCCAGATCGAAGAGAACGGCATAGAAAATTTAGGGCTAACCTTTGAGCCTGCCGCACTTCAACGCATCATCCGCGAATATACCTATGAAGCGGGCGTGCGTAATCTGGAACGTGAGGTCGGGCGTATCTGCCGCAAGACGGCGCGCATGAAGGCGGAAGGGAAGAAGTACCCGACCACCATTGCAGCAGACATTATCGAAAAGATGCTCGGACCACAGCAGTTCTTCCCCTCCGAGGCGGAGCGCACCGATGAGGTCGGTCTTGCCACCGGTCTCGCGTGGACCGAATCAGGCGGCGAGATCATGGCTGTGGAAGTTGCCGTGCTTGAAGGCAAGGGCGGGATGCAAATGACCGGTCAGATCGGCGAGGTGATGCAGGAGTCCGGTCAGGCTGCGCTGACGTATATCAAATCTCGAGCGGCAGATCTGAAGATCGAGTTGGAAGTTTTTGAACGGCTGGATATTCACGTTCACATGCCTGAGGGCGGCATCCCCAAGGATGGTCCCTCGGCGGGCATCACGCTCGCCACAGCCATCATCTCCGCGCTGACAGGGCGACCGGTCTTCCGTCACGTGGGCATGACCGGCGAGATCACCCTGCGCGGGCGTGTGCTTCCCATCGGTGGTGTGCGCGAGAAAGTCCTCGCCGCGCATCGTGCCGGTTTGAAGACCGTGCTTCTGCCCGAAAAGAATATGAAGGATCTGGTCGATCTTCCCAAGACCGCCAAGTCGGAATTGAAGATCATCCCGATCAAACACATGGACGATGTGCTTTCGATCGCGCTCTCACGCGAAGTGACGGTCAAGCCGCCGCGCCCCAGAAAGCACAAAAGCGATGAAGGACAGGACGATTAGCCTGCGCATCGTTAATTCATGACAATTCCTGCCCCCTACGATGTGGATGATAAAATATCCACATCGTATTTATTTTAGAACTCAAGCCTTGGAACGAAGTCAACGGAAAAGGTCCATGTCCACACTGAAAGATCAGGTTGTCATTATTACAGGCGCATCTTCCGGGTTTGGTGAAGATGCTGCCATGCTCTTTGCAAAAGAGGGATGCAAGGTTGTGCTTGCCGCGCGTCGCATTGACCGCCTGCAGAACCTGGCGATCAAAATTCAGGAAATGGGCGGCGAGGCTTTTGCCATTCCTGCCGATATCATCGACCCTGCCGAAGTGACGAACATGGTGCAGACCACACTTGAGCTTTATGGGCGGATCGATATCCTCTTTAACAACGCCGGCATAGGCCGCGTGGACTGGTTCGAAAATCATTCACTTGAACGCGATATTAGCATGCTGGTGCAGGTCAACCTGATTTCGCTCATGCATGTCACACATGAAGTTCTTCCGCACATGCTCAAGCGCGGAGAAGGTCACATCATCAACATGATCTCTGTTGCGGGGTTGATCGCTCCGCCATTGATCGCGAGCTACTCAGCCAGCAAGCATGGCGCGCGTGGCTTCACCGATGCGCTGCGGCGTGAGGTCGCCCCGTTCGGGGTTCAGGTCAGCGGCATTTATCCGGGTCCGGCTCGCACCGAGTTCGGTCAGCACATTGGCAAGAACAAGGCTTATTCTTCCTTGCGATCGAAGATCAACATTCACATGGATTCGAAATATGTTGCGCGCCGCGTGATCGATGTGGCAAAACATCCGCGCCGCAGTTTGATCATCCCGTGGTGGTTTCGAATTGTCACAGCATTGGATACTTTATTCCCGGTCCTTGTGGATTGGGTGATGTACGGCTTCTCAAAAAGAAAGCACAAACTTCCCTAGGAGACGATTTTCATGACACTTGCGCGGCTAGAAAAACTCACCGCATCCATGCGGACCTCGGATCTGGATGCGGTGATTCTGAATCCCGGTCCAACGCTCGCCTATTTGACCGGCGTCGAATTCCATTTGATGGAGCGCCCTGTCGTTCTGTTCGTTGCGCCCGGAAAAGAACCGGTTCTGGTATTGCCCGAACTTGAACTCCTCAAGTTGAATTTGTTTCCCTACAAGGTGCAGGCTTTCGCCTATGGCGAGAATCCCGTTGAATGGGATGAAGCCTTTCGAAAGGCTGCCCAGTCGCTCGGTCTGGATGGGAAACGAATCGGCGTTGAGCCCCGTCAACTGCGGCTGATGGAGTTCCGTCACGTCAAGGCTGGCGCGCCGGAGTCCGACTTCCCAGATGCAAGCAATGTGCTCTCTCAACTACGTTTGAAGAAAGATCAGGCTGAGGTGGATACAATGCGCCGGGCGGTGAAGATCGCGCAGGATGCCCTGGAAGCAACCCTTCCGCTGATCAAGATCGGCATGACCGAACGCGAACTATCGTCTGAGTTGGTGGTGCAATTGTTGAAGCACGGTTCAGACCCGGCCTTGCCGTTCTCTCCCATTGTTTCAGGCGGACCGAATGGCGCGAATCCGCACGCGTCACCGACCGATAGAAAATTGCAGGCGGGCGATCTGCTTGTTGTGGATTGGGGCGCCGCGTATCATGGTTACATCTCTGACCTGACCCGCACCTTCGCGGTGGGTGAAGTAGATGCCGAATGTCAGAAGATCCACAAGATCGTGCAGGAAGCCAATGCGGCAGGGCGCGCGGCTGGCAAGCCCGGGGTGCCTTGCGCCAATGTGGATATCGCCACCCGGGATGTGATCGAGAGATCGGGTTACGGAAAATATTTTACGCATCGTACCGGTCACGGCATTGGCATGGAAGGTCACGAAGACCCGTACATGCGCGGCGACAATATGCAGCTTTTGGAGCCGGGAATGGCGTACACCGTTGAGCCCGGAATTTACCTCCCCGATCGAAACGGGGTTCGCATTGAAGATAATGTTGTTATCACTGAAACAGGGGCAGAGTGTTTGAGTGATATGCCGCGCGAAATTCGTGTGGTGGGATAGGTTTACATCAAAAAAAGATAAGGGACAGTTCTTAGTGGAACTGTCCCTTATCTTTTTAATCATCACGGACTTTCTGCCAAAAGGGCGGTGAGGGGATGGTTTATAATTTCAAACATGAAATTCTTGAACAGGATATTCTCCACCAAGTCGATCACGATCAACCTGCGCGCCAAGATCATGCTGGTTTTTATCCTGCCAATGGCCATCAGCCTGACGATCATCTCTTATGTGCATAACGAGCGCGAGCGCGAGGAACTTGAAAGCGCCGTGGAAGATAATGCGTGGCAATTGGCCAATATCATGCTCGGCAGTTTAAAGCACGCCATGCTGGGCAATAATTCAGAAATGATGACCGATGTGATGGGGGAATTCAGCAAAGATCCGGACATCAGGAAAGTTTGGCTCCTGGATCTGGACTCTACGGTCATTGCTAGCACAGACTCGTCAGACACCGGCAAAAAGCTGGATATGACCGAAAAAGGTTGCGTCGAGTGTCATACCGCTCCGCCAGGCTCAGCCGAAATTCCGGGCATTATGGAATATCGCGACGGAGATAACTTCATGCGGGTGGTTCTTCCCATTCCCAATGCAAAAGAATGTCAGTCCTGTCACCCCGCTTCAGAATCCCAGCTTGGTGCTTTCTTTATGGATTTTTCCATGGTCGGGGTTGCTGCGACATTGCAGGAAGACCTGATCAATAATATTCTTCTCTCTGCGGCATCCCTCGCGATGCTCTTCATTCTGGCGCTTCTGCTCATCCAATGGCTGATCGCCCGCCGGACAGATGTGATCAGCGCCGCATTGAGGCGGCTGGAGAATCGTGACTTTTCGACGAGGATCTCCACTCACTGGTACACACGTGACGAGATCACCGACCTGGCTGCCCAGATCAATAATATGGCATCGAGCATTGAAGGGCTTCAGGCAGAACAGAAGAGCAGGGAGCTTGTGCGCGTGAATGCGATCATTGAAGAACGTGAACGCATCGCCCGCGAATTACACGATGGCGTTGCCCAGTTCCTTGGATATCTCTCTGCAAAGATCGGCGCGGCGCGAATGGCGCTCAGCAATCAAAAGAACGAGATGGCAGATGCCAATCTTGCACAAGTTGAACAGTCCATTGTTGATCAATCCATTGAAGTGCGCTCGACCATTGTCGGCTTGAAAATATCCGGAATGGTGGATACCGGGCTGGTGAAGAACATCCGCGCGTTTGTTGAGCAATGCAACCGATTGGGTGATTTCCTTATGGAACTCGAGATCCCGGAAGAATTAAATTCCCTTGAAATGAACGCTGAAAAAGAAATGCACATCTTCCGTATTTTGCAGGAGGCTGTCAGCAATGTTCGAAAACATTCCGGCGCTTCGCAGGGGTCCATCCGCCTTGAAATGGAGGATGACCAGTTGAAGTTGAGCATCACAGATGATGGCGTAGGGTTTGACCCGGTGCAGGTCGGCATGGAGCGAAGCGGTCATTTTGGACTGCAGATCATGTTCGAGCGGGCGCGTGAGATCGGAGCCCGTCTGGAAATTAATTCAAAAATTGGTTCGGGGACCACGATCACCGTCATCATGGATTGGCAGGAGTCTGCACATGCGGGTTCTGGTCGTTGACGATCATGCACTCTTTCGAGATGGCATTGTAAGTTTGCTGGAAGCGGGCGGGCACCAGGTTGTGGGGCAGGCCCGCAATGGAGAAGAGGCTGTCAGGCAGGCGCTTGCCCTCCTCCCTGATTTGGTTCTCATGGATCTCCACATGCCTGAAAAAACGGGCTTGCAGGCTCTTAGGGAAATCAAAGAGCAAAGACCAGAGATCAATGTGGTCCTGCTGACAGTTTCAGAAGAAGACGATAACTTATTGGAAGCTATCCGCTCCGGCGCCAACGGATATTTGTTGAAGCAGATCGACTCAAATGAGTTTTATCGGATATTGAAAAACCTGGAGCGTGGGGAGGCGGCCGTCCTACCTTCGATCGCCATGCGCATGTATAAAATTCTCAGCCAGGGTGGGGGAGCCGCCGAGAAGATCGTTCTGACCGATAGGGAGATGGACGTTTTGCGAGGAATGTCACATGGAAGGTCCAACCGTGAGATCGCCGGTGAGCTTTCGGTCAGTGAGAATACGATCCGCTTTCATGTTAAGAACATCTTGCAAAAGCTATCGGTGACCAATCGAAAGGAAGCAGTGATGGTGGCTCAAAAGCAGGGAATCCTCTAAAGAATAAATGTCATAATTTTTACAGACAAATGTCATATTCCTCCCTACCCGGTTTGGGGTGGGGAGGTTCTTTTTAAACTACTCATTTTGCTTTGTATTACTACTTAATGTCACATTGTTCATATCCGGCTGAGTTGGTATATTAATATTGCTCTCATAAACCGTCACAACCTTAGAAAAAGACAGCCGAAATGAAAAAAGTCATCGTTATTATCGGAAAATCGCTATTTGCACGGGGTATTTTCTCCTATTTGAGCGCAAACTTGCTTCAAGCGCAGGTATGCGCTTTTGATGCGTTTGGTCCGGCTGCATTTCGCAAGATCAAGGAATTAAGACCTGATGTATTAATCCTTGAGCCTGGTCAGCTTTGGAGAAACCCCCGGGTCAGGAATTCCATTAGGGAATTTCAAAACCTTGTCATTCTGGAACTGCGTCCTGACTCTCCGGAGATCAACATAATCAAGACCGAGAGTCGGAAACCGGCCAACCTTGAAGAGATGGTGTCTTTATTAAGAATGGACGAGGCATCCATCACAACTCCCGCTACGTTACAGGCTGCGTGATCATGAACAAAAAACATTTTCGCCTTCTTTTCGCAAGTGCCCTGCTGGTATTCGGAATCATCCTGATCGCCGGTACAGGCTCTGTTCTTGCGAACGGGTCTCACCCTCAAACAGCATCCAGCCCTACTCCTTCTGCCGCTGCAACCCCGATCGTGAATTCCACCCCGCTGCCGGCAATGACCGAATCCCCGCATGATGATGCCAATGCCAATTGTATGATGTGTCATGGGAATCCAAATTTTCACGGCACTTTTGAGAACAATGAATCGGTGTCTCTCACTGTCAATGAAGGGGAGTTGATGTCATCGGTCCATGCTGACGCCGGGTTGACATGCGTATCCTGCCATGCCAATGTGGCGAGCTATCCGCACAGCGACCGCGCCCAGCTCAACTGCACAGAGTGTCACCCTGAAGTGGGAGGCAATGTCAATACCAAGTACATTTCGTTGGTTGTCGAAATGCCTTACCCAGACAAACGCACCATGGTTCTGGAGATCAACGAAAATTGCCGCTCCTGCCATGAGGAAGAATATAAGAGCACTGACGGAAGCGCCCATGAAGAGGTGTTCGAAAGCGGAAATACGGAAGCCCCCATGTGCGTGGATTGTCATGGCGGACACAACACCGTCAAACCCGGGACGCCCCGCACAACCATTTCTGACATCTGCGGAAAATGTCATGCGTCCGTCAAAACATCTTACGATGTCAGCGTTCATGGCGAGACTTTGCTCCGTGACCCGGTCAACCAGGATGTGCCCACCTGTATCAACTGCCACGGTGTTCACAGCGTTCGTGGACCGCGCGAAGTGACCTTCCGTGGAGACAGTATTGTGATCTGCGGTGAATGTCACTCTGACACCCAATTGATGGGCAAGTACGAAATTTCCACAAATGTCTTCGACACATATCTCAATGATTTTCATGGACGCACGGTCAGTCTCTTTCAAGAGGCGGGAAGAACGTCCAGCAACAAGGCGACCTGTTATGACTGCCACGGCGTGCATAACATCCGCCGCCCGACCGACTCTCTTTCCTCGGTCTATCCCGATAATCTACAGCACACATGCCAGCATTGCCATGATGATGCCAATATTCGTTTCCCTTCGGCGTGGTTGAGCCACAACGAGATCACCTGGGAAAACAGCCCGTTGTTATTCGCCTTAAAGGCGGCGTATAGCTGGGTGTTGATCCCTGGCACCATTGGAGCTTTTGTGATCTACATCGCTTTGGATGCGCGCCGCCGACGGCTGGATAGGAACCAATTGGTCATGCAGGCAATTGCCGAGGAGGAAGGCGATGACTAAAAATCTGAACACCCATCCGCACGAGGTTCAAAAGATTGTGACACAAGCCCGATTGCTCGCCCGAGCTCGAAAGATCGCCAAGGCGAAGGAACTTGCCGCGAGTATCAAACCGCAGGCGGATGGATCGATCCTCATCCAGCGTTTTAACCTCAAGGAAAGGATCCAACACTTTGTGTTGATCTTTTCCTTTACCACTCTGGGCTTTACCGGGCTGATGCAGACGTTCAGTTCATGGCTGCCGATCTCGTGGACCATCAATGTGGTTCTGGGCGGAGTGGACACCCTGCGCGTGATCCATCACATAGCGGCATTTACCTTCGCGGTTCAAACTCTTATCCACGGGTTTGACATCCTCGCTCATTGGTTCGTCAAGCGCGAGGCAGGCAGCATGTTCCCCTCCTGGAGCGACCTGTCTGGCTTGATCGGCATGTTGAAATACAACCTGGGTTACGCAAAATCCCGACCCGAGTTCGATAGATTTTCAGTGGAAGAAAAAGTGGAATATTGGGCGTTGTGGTGGGGCGCGGCGGTCATGGGGTTGACTGGGATCTTCCAGTGGTATCCCTCGCTGGTGACTCAGATCCTGCCGGGGATTGTCGTCCCGTTGGCTCGTCTGGTGCATATGCTTGAAGCTATTCTTGCGGTCTTAGCCATCGCCATTTGGCATTCGTATCACACGATGATCAAGGAACGCAACCTGAGCATTTTTACCGGCACCATGACTGAGCATGAGATGAAAGAGAATCACACACTTGAGTACAACCGGATCATCAAGGCGCGTGATTTTCTGGCGGACTTATCGCAAGGGAAACCAGCAGCCGCTCCCTCTCAGAGCGTGGAGTCTGCTCCGGCAGACGAGTCGGATGCGGCAGGTATTCAAAGTGGAGAATCCTCCACACAGGCAGACGCGCTTCTTCCCCGTCAGACGACCGATTAATCACTGAATGGAAACGACCACATGAAACTTCCACGCTTCTTTGCTAACAAAAAATTCCGCTGGCCCTCCATCAATCTGGACCTCAGCCTGCCGTCACACCGATGGAAATTCCTCTTCGGTGTATTTGCCTTGTTGATCGTTGTGGCTGGGGTTGTCACTGGCGGGGTGCAGGGATATGTCTACACGGAAAGTGTTGAGTTCTGTGGGACGGTCTGCCATTCGATGTACCCTCAATTGGAACGATTTGAAGAATCGGCTCATTCGCAGGTGGAATGTACTCATTGCCATGTGGGTGAGGGAGCTCAGGCATTTATCGAATCCAAGATCGATGGAACTCGACAGTTGGTTGCAACCATTTTGGATAATTATCACCGCCCGATCAAAAGCCCGGTCGTGAATTTGCGCCCGGCTCGCGAGACCTGTGAGGAATGTCACTCCCCGACAACTTTCAAAGACAACAAGATCAAGACCGTCCAGCATTATGACAGTGACGAGCAGAACACCCCGGTTGAAACCACTTTGATCTTGAAATTAGGCGGAACGAATACCCTGACAGGAGAGAGCAAGGGAATTCACTGGCATGTCAGCAGCGAGGTGTATTACATCGCTCTGGATGACCAGCGTCAGGTGATGGCATGGGTTGGCGTAAAACAACCGGATGGCTCCATGAAGGAATATTACTCACGCGACCTGGTCGGCATGGGACAGACATCTTTTGTGGAAGAAGCCCGCGCAAATGGCGAGGTCCGTGAGATGGACTGCATCGACTGTCATAACCGCGCCGCGCATTACATTCCCTACCCCGAGCAATCGGTGGATGATGCCATCTCCAACGGGTTGATCTCGACCGATCTGCCGTTCATCCGAAAGAACGCAGTGGAGATCTTATCTACGACTTTTGCCACCGAAGAAGAGGCTTTCCTCGCGATCGAGAAACTTTCAGAAAGTTACGCATCTTCTCCCCAGGAAGATGTGACTCAGGCGATCGAGACGCTCAAGGAACTTTATTCCTCCACGAACTTTCCCGACATGGCTTTGAACTGGGAAACCAACCCGAATAACGAACGGCATAAACCGACCCTGGGATGTTTCCGCTGCCACGACGGAAATCACATTGCCACCAATGAAAGCGGCGTAGAGGAAGCGATCAGCGTGAAGTGTAATCTTTGCCATACCGTGCCGATCGTTGGACGCGGCGATGAGATGATCGTGGAAGCGCCGGTGATCGTAGGCAACATTCCTGAAACTCACGAAGATTTCCGCTGGACGATCGAGCACCGGAACGTCACGGACGCGGACAAGCAGGCTTGCTATAACTGCCATGGACAATCCTTCTGCAACAATGGCGCTTGTCACAATCTGTCTCATCCGGAAGATATGGCATATAGCCATGTGGAAGAATTCAAGAAAGTGGGCGGGCAGGTTTGTTACACCTGCCATCAAGATGTGACCTGCACCCGTTGTCACCCGGCCGGCATATTTACTTCCAGCGCGCCGTAAATCTTTTTTAGGAATATTTTTACCGATGAATTTATTCAAGCGAATAAACAGTATTAAAAATAATGAGTTGATCCGTTACATCTGGATAGCAGCCGTGGCTTTTGTCGCGACTGCTTCAGTGTTCTTCATCTACTACTATCAGGACCGCTACGTGCGCCCTGAGGATATGTCACCGCTCGATATCAGCATAGAGCATCTCGAAGAAGCCGTGCGGCAGAACCCGGATGACCCGGCTGCCCGTGTAGCCCTCGCGGAATATTACCTTGGCAAGGAGTTATATTCCCGGTCGCTCGAACAGACCGATCAGGTGTTGGCGGCTTCCCCAGATTATGCAGATGCCCTTCTCATCGCGGGGATCGCCTACACCCGGTTGGACCGCTCGCAGGAGGCGATCGCCGCGCATGAAAAATTTGTTGCCCTGCGCAAAGACAGTCCCATGGCCATGACCGATCTGGCTTTGCAGGCGGCTTATTACTTCCTCGGTGAAAACTACAACAAGATAGGGCAGGCGCAGCAGGCTTCGGTCGCGCTCGAATCGGCTTTGACGATCAACTCCACCGATGCAGATGCCCTGTATCAGGCGGGCTTGTCTGCGCAATCTCTGAACGATCATGAAAAGGCTCTCGGGTATTTCAATCAGGCGGTGCGATTTGTCCCTGATTTTGCCGAAGCGTACGCCGGCATGAACGAAAGTTACTCCGCACTTAACCAGCCTGATTACGCGGCATACGCCAGCGGAATGCAGTCTTTTTCACTTCAAGATTACACCGCCGCCCAGGTTCAATTGCAGTCCGTCACTCGATCACTTCCTGAGTTCCCTCTGGCTTTTTATGGATTGGCGCTGACCTATGAACAGCAGGGAAATTTAGCCGAAGCGTTGGTTGCCATCAAAACTGCGGCGCGTCTGGCGCCGGATGATTTTTCGATCAAGCAGGCTGAAGGTCGCATTGAAGCCGCGTTGAAAGCGCAAGGATAAGCCATGAGCATGGATAGCCAGCCTGAAGAGAACATTCAAGACCGATCTGCGCAGGAAGTGGAGCAGGAAGAGAAGCGCCGCCGAAAATTGCTGCTGCTTTTGCTTGTGCTTTTACTCATGCTTTGTTGCTGCGTGGTGTTCTTTCTGCGATATTTATTAAACCCCAAGCCCCTGCCCGAATTGCTGCCCGCGGTGGATCTTAATTATCCTCCGCATTACCTGTACTCGATCTACGGTGTAAGTCAGCCTGTTGGGGTGGCCGTTTCACCGGATGGAAAAAAGTTATACGTTGCTGAAACCGGAAATAACCGTTTGCTCAAGATATTTGAGGCAGAGAGCGGAAAGCTGCTGAAGGAATTTTCTCCGCCAAACACAAGCTCAGCCCAGCGTTCCCCGGTCTATTTAACTGTAGATGCCAGCGGACGTGTGTATGTATCCGACCGCCTGCAGCATGCCATTTTCATCTACGATGCAGATGGGAACTACCTCGATACGATCCTGGCGCCGAACCTGACCTTGAGCAGTTACATGGAGAGTCAGCTAAAGGGAATCCCCAAAGGAACCCAATATTTCTACAACAGTTTTCAAGGCGGACCCAGCTATCAACTGTCTGGCTCAAAAGATTGGAAGACCCTCTCGACCCCAAAGATGGAGCCCTGGTCGCCGTTGGGTGTGTCCATTTCAGCGGATGGCAGGCTGTTGGTAACCAATGTGCTTGAAACCAACAGCAACATCATTGAATATTCCGCCTCTGTTACCAGCGCGGCAAATTGGAATAAAGCGCCCGTCCCAACCTATATCTTTGGCTCCTACGGCGAAGGGGAGGGACAGTTCCTATTCCCCAACGATGCGCTGGTGGATTCGAAAGGACGCTTCTTTGCCATCGATGGCAATAACGGTCGGGTATTGGTCTGGGATTTTACTCATCTGTACCAAAATATTTTTGGCAGAGGCACCGGTGAAAGCGCCCTCAACCTGCCGCGCGGCGCATTTTTGGATGAGAAGGATCGGTTGTTCATTGTGGATGCGGTCGGACATAACGTGAAGGTCTTCGATGTGTCAGGCGATGTGCCGCAGTTCTTGTACGCTTTCGGCGACCTTGGCGTGGATGATGGGCAATTCAATTACCCGAACGATATTGTCCTGTTCGGCACAGGTTCCATTTACATCGCCGACCGCGAGAATAATCGGATACAGGTTTGGTCATATTAGACACTCCCATCTATTTGAAATCTGAACGGGATGGTCTTGTGAAAATGTTCTTTCAAAAAATCATACAGGAGGTGTTTCGTCAACAAACAATCGTTGTCCCTCCGCATATTGCAGCAGACCGCGGCAATATGCAAATCGTTGTCAAGGAGAATGTGTCTATGAAAAAATATTTGATCGTGCTTGTAGTGGTTCTCGTCACCGCCCTGGCATTGACCACCCTGGTGTCTGCCAATGGCGGACCTCACGGCGGTTTCACGGCTACGACCGACGCTTGTGCCGGCTGCCATCGCACCCATACTGCTACAGGTCCCCGGTTGTTGATCAACACCAGCACCCAGGCTTTGTGCATGACATGCCACGGAAGCACCGGCACCGGCGCAGACTCGAATGTGTTGGACGGTATCTGGCTTGAAGGCCGAAACCCCACCGATACGACCGGCGATGCGAACACCACAATAAACAGCCCCTTGCTTGGCGGCGGTTTCACCAACTATCGCGGGGCGGCTACAACCTCCTCTCATAGTGTGGATGGAACTTCTCAAGCTGCCTGGGGTAATGGGGTGGCTCGCGGAAGTGTCAGCGCCACTCTGGTCGGCGGCGGCATGGACTGCGCCTCCTGCCATGATCCGCATGGTTCAACGAACTATCGCATCATCAACACCACCGTCAACGGCGTCGCTGTGACCGTGGCGCAGGTCGATGAAGGCGCGGCGAAGGATTACGATACCGAGCAATGGGGCGCAGGGCAGAGCAATCTGTGCGCGGCCTGTCATGGCTCGTATCACACCACCACCGCCGGCTCAGGTTCAGATGCAACCGTGGCTACCAATGGCGGTTACTCGCACCGTGTGGATATGTCCTGGAATGTCGTTCCCCCTGCCAGCGTGACCGTGGGTGCAAACAACCCCGAAACCGTGGGCTTTAACGATGGCACGACCACTGTCACTGTACCGCTGGCTCAAACCGGCGTTGTCGGCGGCAATGTGGTGGTTTGCCAGACTTGTCATATGCCTCACGGAACATCTGCTCAGATGACCGGTCATGCCAACGGTGGACCTGGCGGCGGAGGAACCCTCCCCGGCAATACAACAGCTACAGACAGTGCGCTCTTGCGTCTCAACAACCGCGCAGTTTGTCAGGCTTGCCACCAGAAGGAATAACTGAGAAACAGGGAAGGACATAGGGCTGACGATCCTGTCCTTCCCTGCTTTCAAGGAAGCATCGCTTCTGTAGAGAAAATTGGAATTCAGAAATTATCCGTTCTTTTTATACATTCTTGTAATCTTTCATCGCAGGCAGACCGGCATTATGAAAATTAATCGAAGCACAAAAATTGCACTCAATACAAAATGGATCATGCTGACGCATGTTGCCATTTTGGTTATGTTCGTGCTGCAGATCTTTAATGTCAGGTCGGTGCAAGCCAGTACACAATCGCAAGAGATCACAACCACCCCCGCCGCTGAAGCATCTCTCACCCCGCTGCCGACAGCAACTGCTCAACCCGCTGCCACGCCCCTGCCTCCGGTTTACGAATGGCGGGATATTCCTGAGGATTCCTCCCGGCTGGCCTCTGACCGCAAATTGTCTCTTCTTGCCGGGCAATTCATCTTTCACGGAATGGTGGACGCGTCATCCTGCGCTGATGGCGGGCTGCTGGAATCTGGAGCCGCCACTACCTGCGGCGAGTCCGTTGCGCACAACGCGGTCATCGTGTGGCAGAACCAGTTCGATGCGGATATCTACGCTGCCGCGCTTGCGAACGACATCCCGCCCTTCATCTTGAAGAATATCTTTGTAAAGGAAAGCCAGTTCTGGCCCGAGACCTACCAGAACCCGGTCTATGGCGGCGAATTCGGTTTGGGACATCTGACCCTGATGGGCGCAGACATGCTCCTGAGTTGGAATCTCCCCTATTACAAAGAAGTCTGTACTCAAAATTTTAGCGAAGAAACCTGCGCCGAGGATTATGTCTTTCAATCCACCTCGGTAAAAAATAATTTAAAGGGTGTTGTGCTTTCTTCTGTCGACGCTGATTGCTCCACTTGCTTTGGCGGTGTGGATCTTGAAAAAGCCCGCAACAGCGTTTATGTAACCGCTGAGATGTTGGTCGCGAATCGAAATCATGTGCGCTGGCTGGTGAGCGGTTCCTCCGCATCCTCCAACCTCAGTCATTCCAATTTGTGGAAGTACACCCTTACCAGTTACAACGCCGGCCCTGGTTGTTTGACCAATGCCTATTACACAGCGCGCCGTCATGGCAACCCGCTTTATTGGAAGGACGTCTCACAGGGACTTAACGACCTGTGCAAAGGCGCGGTGGGATATGTTGCCTCCATTGAAGTGGTCGATACCGCCGACCCGGCGATATTGACTCTCGCGGCTTTGGATACATCCCCTGCGGCTCGCCTCGTGCTTGGACCTCTGACGACCCCAACGCCGATCTTTACCTCCACGGTTGAGGCGCCGTCCATGACCATGACCCCGCAGGTGACGGAGACTCCGTCTGCGGAAACTCCCACCGCCACGGGTACACTGCTCCCCGAGTCACCAACACCCGATGGCTCGCTCATCCCGACCGCCACCGAGACACCCTCTGTGACCCTTGCGCCATCAGAGACCCCCGTCCCGACCTTCACTGCAACCGAAACTCCCATTGCCCAACCTACAGCCTTCGTCCCTGCGGCGGATGTGCCGACGGGCGAGATCGTGGTTAAGTTTGGCGGGTTGGTGCCTGAATTTATCGCTGAGTCCGCTGTCGGTTCGGCAGGAGGCGAAGTGGTCGGGCAGGTGGATGCGCTCGGGCTGACGGTCATCTCAGCTCCTGAAGATCAAATCCCGCAGGTGCTGGCGTCTCTTCAAGACAGCATCCTCGTTGAATATGCCGAGCCGAACTATGCGGTGCAGGCATTCTACACGCCGACCGATCCTGAGTATGTGAGCCAGACCTATCTGGCAGATATGCAGATTCCCGAAGCATGGGATGTAACGAAAGGGGAGGGCGTGGTCGTTGCGGTGATCGACACCGGCGTGGATACAGCGCACCCTGACTTGACAGCGAATATGCTGGTGAATTCCGGTGAAGACGGGCTCGACACGAACGGCAACGACAGGCGCACAAATCTGATCGATGATGATAACGACGGCTATGTCGATAACTGGATGGGATGGAACTTTGTGGACGGCAATAACGATGCGCGTGATGGGCATGGTCACGGCACGCATCTGGCGGGCATCATTGCCGCGCAGATGGATAACTCGCTGGGAATCTCGGGTATTGCGCCGAATGCGCGCATCCTGCCGATCAAGGCGTTGGATAACACAGGCTTTGGATCCTACTCTCAGGTGGCGCAAGCCATTATCTACGCGGTCGATCACGGAGCGCAGGTCATCAACCTTGGCTTTGGCGGAACTGCCAACAGCGAGTTGCTGGTCGCTGCCACAGACTATGCTTATGCCAATGGCGTGATCGTTGTTGCGGCGGGCGGAAATACCGGCGCGCAAACCTTGATCTACCCTGCCGCCAACCCGAACGTGATCGGCGTTTCTGCGCTCGATGATAAATTGACGGTCGCGAATTTTTCCAGTTACACCAACGCTATTCAGGTCAGCGCGCCCGGCGTGGGAATTTATTCCACTACCCCGGGCGGCAATTACGCGGCCATGAGCGGAACTTCCATGTCTACCGCTCAGATCTCCGGTGTGATGGCTCTCCTTTTGACTCAATCAAAATTCAATTCCCCTGACACAGCGCGTGATGCGCTCTTCGGATCTGCTGTTGATCTTGGAGATGCCGGGCTTGATATTCATTATGGACATGGGCTTGTTCATGCTTTTGACGCATTGAGCTATGTCCCCGGCGCGGTCTTTGCCACGCCTACCGCATCGCCCACAGCGGAAGTGATCACGATCCCGACCAATGTTCCCGCCGGTGATGGCGTGACCATCATGGCCGATCAACCTCCCACGGTGAACATTATTTCACCGGCAGATAACTCGGTCTTATCCCAAAACAGCACGATCACATTCATTGGTTCTGCGACTGTGCCTGTCAATGCGGATATTAGTCACTTGCTAATTTGGAGGGATGGCGCTTCGATCATTTGCTCCAATTGCGCAAGCTTTGGGTTGAATAACTTAACTGTTGGCAGTCATATCATTTCAGCCAGCGCCACGGACGACCTTGGGCGCACCACGACGACGACCATTACAGTCACGGTCTCTGACCGGTCTGATCCGCATGGAGCTTTCACAGCCACCACTGATAAATGCGCGGCCTGCCATCGTGCGCATACGGCTCAATCTCCCGCGTTGATCGCTTCTCCGCTTTCCGGGAATGCCTATTGCTTAAGTTGTCACAGCGAAAGCGACAAGATCGCTGTTTCCACCCATTCAAATAAAGATTGGGCCGGCCCGAGTATTGAGAAGACCTTCCCGCTTCCCGCCGCTTCTTTTGAATTGTTATGCACTCAATGCCACAACCCGCATGGGAATAAGAATAACATTTTCTCGATCCGCGATAATGTGCGCGTAAATGCCAGTGGAAGTATCACGACCGGACCGGTGACCTTTACCGCAGTGACGGGCGTCAACTCTTTTGATGATGGTGTCAGCGCCACAGCCAGCCGAATTTGTGTGACCTGTCATGTGAATACGAATAACCCGGGCTATCCCATGAACAATCACGCGGGCGGGGCGAACCACAGCGGCGGCGTGGATTACAGTCAGACCGATTGTGTCACCTGCCATCTTCACAGTGCGGATGGGTTCTCGTCCACCAGTGACGGATTTATGGCCAGCTGCCGCGCCTGCCATTCCAAGCCGCAGGATAATGGGGATAACGTGCCGGTCGGTGGAAGGCGGCAGATCGTTGGCGCGACCGGCGGCGACTTTACCCGCAACTCTCACCATGTGAGCGGATCGGATTCCATCACCGACGCCGATTGTCAGCTCTGCCATGAAATGTCACGGCATACTTTGGGCAGTGTCCGCTTGTATGATGTAGACACGATCACAAACCCCGTGCCTGTTGTTTACAATATTGAAGACGGACTGAATGACGCGGATGATTATGAGAACGCCTGCAAATCCTGTCATGATGCGAACGGCAGGTCTGGAGACATCACCCCATTAAGTGATAATGTGCTTGTTCCATCCATTGCCGGTCAGTGGGCAAGCGCGCGCCACAATGGAGTGTTCACCACCTTCCTTGGCTCGTGCCGTGATTGCCACGACAGTGGACATGGTTCGAATAAACAAAAATTACTTGCCCCGTGGAATTCGATCCTCCCGCAGGCGGGACCAGATGTCATGCGGCAGGAAGAACGCTTCTGCTATCAATGTCACTCCGCTGCCGGGCCGGGTCTTCCCGTGGAAGCGGCATTCTCCACTTGGACCAATACTGCCACCCGCATCTTTGAACACGACGTCAGTGTGGATAATGGCTTGGAGCATAACAAGGAAATCTTTGGTTCCAGTTTTGCAGACCGTCACATCGAGTGCGGTGACTGCCATGAATCGCACACTGCGCAATATCCCACTCCCATTACAGTGACCGCGCCGAATATTAAATTTCCGCAGCAGGGATCGAATGGTGTGCAGCCGGTCTTTGCCGGGCCGGGCGCGCCAACCACGTTCAATTTTATGGATCAGGCGGCATTTGAGTATCAAGTTTGTATGAAATGCCATTCCAGCTTCACCACTCTGCCAACCTACCTGCCCGATGGGTGGGGATGTGCCGCCCCCTGTGCTGCGCGCACCTTTGTTCCGAACGGTCTGAGGAAGATCACATCGGGTTCCGCGCTTCAGGTGCTTGATAGCCGCGATATGGCAGAAGAATTCAACCCGGCGAATGGAAGTTTCCACCCGGTCATGGCGGCGGGAACGAATCCCTCCGCACCTGCAGGTGGTTTCACTGCGGGCTGGGGACCGACAAGCCGCACATATTGCACCGACTGTCACACCAATGATATTCCCGCCACTGGGAACACTGGCTATGGTCCGCATGGTTCGCCGCTTCTGCACATTTTGGATGGATCCACAACCACAGGCGCAGGGACAAATTACTCAACCACCGGGCTGACCGGCGCTGCCGAGCCTCTCGTTTCCAATACTGAACTGTGCTTCAAGTGCCATAACTATGCCGATTACGTCACCAGTGCAACGGCCACGAACACCCGCTTTAGAGATGGAAACAACAACCTGCATAGCGAACACATGGGCGGCGGCTTTACCAACACCACCTGCTATACCTGTCACGACACGCACGGCAGCGAGCAATTACACCTCATCAACTTTGACGCTGCGGTTGCCGTGCCTCAAGGCGGGCGCAACAGTCAGAGTGCCTGGGTGAGCACAGGGAACGCCAATCCCACGACCACTGGCACTTGTTATGTGGCCTGTCACGGACAAACACACGGCGCGGGAGATTCATATAGCCCGTAATTTTTTACTGATAGAATGGCACACAAATATTGGATGGTTTTGGAAATTAGTAGATGAGATCTCTGATCAAGTTTTGGAAAAAAGACATCATCAATAAAATGATCGTGGTCGTCTTGCTTGCCCTGGCAGGCATGACGACCGCTATTGTTTGGATGGCCATTAATATGCCGCAGGGCAGGTCGGTTCAGGATGCGTTGGCGGAATTCATGCCCACCAAGGCGGTGCCGACCGTTGACCTGCAGACGGTCCTCACGCCAAACATGGACGTAACCGCCATGCCGACAGCTACTTTTGTTGTGCTGCCCACCTTCACACTTCCGCCGCCCACTGCTGCGCCGTTGCTGCCAACCCAAACACCAGAACTCCCTGCCCCGACTCTGACACTCTCCACCCAGACCTCTGCTCCTGTTCAGGTATCTTCCGCCAGCGCGGAGTGCATCCCTGCCAACCCGCCGCAGACCGGTCAGGTGGTTGAAGTTCTCGACGGCAATACCATTCGAGTATTGATCGATAAACTAGTCTATGTCGTACGATACACGGGGGTTGAGGCTCCTGAGAATCCGGTGTATGCTGAGGCGGCGAAGATCGCCAACAGCGGGCTGGTCTATGGCAGGGAGATCGTCATGTTCTCCGATGTCTCAGACAAAGACTCGCGCGGTCGCCTCCTGCGCTATGTCATGCAGGGTGACACCTTTATCAACCAGACATTGATCCAGCAGGGACTTGGTACCGCGTTCGATCTTCCCCCCGACTCTGCCTGTGCCGCTGTGTTCTCTCAAGCCGAGCAGACCGCCAGCGATGCGAAACTGGGTATCTGGACCAAGACCCCATAACGTGAGGACCTCATGGCAACTTATTGTGAATATTGCATTACCCATCCCGAAGATACCTTCAATAAGAACTATCACGACACCCAATACGGGTTCCCGCTGGAAAACGACAACGAGCTCTTTGAGCGGCTCATCCTTGAGA
>JAGNWT010000066.1:0-10700 GCA_017985935.1 Anaerolineales bacterium
GGCGCGGGGGCCGCTCAAGGCGCGATGGATGCGAGCAATATGCTCAAGCCCGCTCTTGCGCGCGGCGAACTGCAATGCATCGGCGCGACCACGCTCGATGAATTCCACAAGCACATTGAAAAAGATGCCGCGCTTGAAAGACGTTTTGCTCCCATTCATGTGGAAGAACCAAGCGTGGAAGATACGATCAAAATGATGCACGGGCTTCGCGACCGCTACGAGGCGCATCACAAAGTGCACTTTTCAGATGAAGCCCTCACCGCTGCCGCCCGGCTTGCCGACCGCTACGTGACCGACCGTCATCTGCCCGATAAAGCCATTGATCTGATCGATGAAGCCGCTGCGAAAGTCCGTGTGGCGCTTTATTCCATGCCTCCCGATCTGAAAGGCATGAAGACCGATGTGGATCGTTTGCGTGCCGAGGAAGAACAAGCCGGTCTGGAGCGGGACTATGAACGTGCCGCGCAAAAGAAAGCCGAGCGTCTGCGCCTCGAGTCTGAATACGCCGAAAAGCGTGAACGCTGGGAAACAGAACACCAGCTCGATGAAGTGGTGGATGTGAACGACATCGCATCGGTCGTGCATCAGTGGACGGGCATTCCCGTGAACCAGATGCTTGAGACCGAATCTGAAAGACTCTTGCACATGGAAGCCCGCTTGCATGAGCGCATCATTGGGCAGGAAGATGCCATTCACGCCATCTCCGATGCCATCCGCCGTGCCCGCGCCGGGCTGAAAGATCCATCCCGACCGATCGGCTCATTTATTTTCATTGGACCTTCCGGCGTTGGAAAGACCGAGCTCGCAAAGGCTCTCGCGTGGTTCATGTTCGATGATGAGGACGCTCTTGTCCGCATTGACATGTCTGAATATCGTGAACAGCACACGGTCAGCCGTTTGTTTGGAGCGCCTCCCGGATATGTTGGCTACGAAGAAGGCGGTCAACTCACCGAAGCGGTCCGCCGCCGCCCGTATCGGGTCGTGCTCTTCGACGAGATCGAAAAAGCTCACCCCGAAGTTTGGAACGCCCTTTTGCAAATTTTGGATGACGGCCGCCTGACCGATGGACAGGGCAAGGTGGTGGATTTCCGCAACACGGTCTTGATCATGACCTCGAACCTGGGCACCGAATACGTGACCAAGGGCGGCACCCTCGGCTTCTTCACCCAAAAAGCCAACGACGATGAACGGGCGATGCACGACAAGATCGAGAAGGCGCTCAAAGGCGCGTTCCGACCCGAGTTCATCAACCGCGTGGATGAGATCATCATGTTCTCGCCGCTCACTGTTGAGCAAATGGAGAATATTGTTGTCCTGCAAATGAAGGAAGTGCAAGACCGCCTGAACGAGCATGACATCACCGTTCAGTTGAGCGATGCCGCCCGTCTGTGGCTGGCAAAGGAAGGTTTTGACCCGGCCTTTGGCGCCCGCCCGCTGCGCCGTGCCATCCAGAAATATGTTGAGAGTCCGCTATCAGTGGAGTTGCTCGGCGGAAAATACAAGGATGGTGTGGTTGTGCTGGTGGATGTTGAAGATAACAAGATCATCTTCAAGACCGAAGCCGCTCCAGTGAAGAAATCACGAAAAAAAGTGGAAGCCTGAGCGGTGAGTGAGAAATAATAAAAAGACGAAAGAAGTTGAAAAGCCTCTTTCGTCTTTTTTTATCCGCTTATTTCACTCCCCCTAATTTACTAATCCGCCTTTCACTCAGAAGGGGTATGATGAAACCATCTTTAAACCAAGAGGAAACTAGTATGGAAAATAACGAAACAGAAAAGAAATCAGGCGCGACCACAGCGATCGTGATCGGCATTGTAGTGTTGGTGTGCTGTATCTGCGCTTTGGTGATCGGGATGGGCGTGTATGGATACTACGCCTTCCAGCAAATGTCGCCCGGTGTGGACTTCGAGATCCCGACCGTACCCTTCAGCCCGCCCGCGGATGATGGCGCTCCCACCCAGGCTCCCGATGTCAACCGCCCGCCTGTTGATTCGATCTCCACTGAAACTTTGGATACCTTGGAATCATCCATTGTGCCGCCCAATGAACCGCGCGAACTGGCCTGCCGTTTGGGTGGCATTTGCGACGTGCCGGAAGTGATGGCTGATTCTGCCGCGCCGCGCACGGTGGGTGAGAAGGATACCTTCTGGGTCACCGATGTGGGAACCAATGAAAATACCGAAGTGACAGCCACCTTGCAATACATTACCCCGCATGTGTATTTCTGGGTGCAGGACGGCGTCTCTTTCGATGACGGCGAAATGAAGCAGCTGATCGATACCTTCGAGAACCAGATCTATCCCACCAACCGCGAGTTCTTCGGCAATGAGTGGTCACCGGGCATCGATGGTGATGAGCATATTTACATCCTGTACTCGCGCGGATTAGGGTCCTCCATTGCAGGCTATTTCTCTTCCTCTGACTCTGTGCACCCATTGGTCAATGAATATTCCAACGCGCACGAGATGTTCCTTTTCAACGCCGATAATACATTCCTTGGCGAAGAATTCACTTACGGTGTGCTCGCTCATGAGTTCCAACACATGATCCACTGGAATCAAGACCTCAACGAAACTTCATGGCTGAACGAAGGCTCGTCTGAACTGGCTGCGTTTCTTAACGGTTTTGATCCCGGCGGATTTGACTTCCTTTACATCAGTGAACCTGACATGCAGTTGAACGATTGGCCCAACGATCAGGATGCCACCACGCCGCATTATGGAGCGGGCTTCCTGTTCATGACCTACTTCCTCGATCGCTTTGGTGAAGACGCGACCAAGGCTCTCGTAAAAGATCCCGCCAACGGACTCGACAGCGTTGAGGATGTTCTGCGCCAGATCAACGCCGTTGACCCAGTCACCGGGCAGCCGATCACTGCTGACAATTTCTTTATGGATTGGGCTGTGACCAACTTCCTGCTTGATGGATCGGTCGGTGATGGACGTTATGTGTACGGCAACTATCCCGCTGCCAGCCGCGCATCTGCCACAGAGACCATTTTCAATTGTCCGCAGGCGCCGATCAACCGCGATGTGCATCAATACGGCGTGGACTATATTTCCATTGAATGCGCCGGCAACTATACTCTCACCTTTACCGGCTCCACGGTCACCGGGCTTTTGCCCGCCGACCCATACTCTGGCGAGTATGCCTTCTGGTCGAATAAGGGCGATGAGTCTGATATGACCCTGACCCGCGATTTCGATTTCTCCAATGTCACCGGACCCATCGAACTGTCCTTCCAGACCTGGTATGACATTGAAACCGACTGGGATTATCTCTACCTTGAAGTTTCTGAAGACGGCAAGACTTGGGATATCATCACCACGCCATCGGGAACCGGCACAGACCCATCAGGTAATTCCTATGGCTGGGGCTATACGGGCGTCACCAACGGTTGGATCGAAGAGAAGGTTGATCTTTCGCAATATGCCGGCAAGAAGGTTCAGATCCGCTTTGAGTATGTCACCGATGCGGCTGTCAATGGCGAAGGCTTGTTACTGGATGATGTCAAAGTGGATGCGGCAGGCTACAGCTCGGATTTTGAGACGGACAATGGCGGCTGGCAGGCGGAAGGATTTGTGCGCGTCCAGAACGTTCTTCCTCAAACTTTTGGGCTGGCTCTCATTAAGTCATCTGACTCCAGCGTGACCATGATCCCCGTCAATGCCGACCAGACTGCGGAAATATCCCTCTCACTGAAGGATGGCGAAAAGGCTTATCTGGTGGTCTCTGGTACCACCCGCTTCACCCGCGAACTTGGCGTGTATCAGATCGAGATCAAATAATCTTTAATGTGCATGGGCGACTCAGTTTTGAGTCGCCCATGTTATTTTGCAGGAGGAATGAATGTCCACGGCTCCAAGATCACAGGTCTTAACTTTTGTGGATATGGCTGGTTATCAAGATGGGGCGGTGGTCAGCCGCCAGATCACCAAGACCGAGGGCGGTAATGTGACCTTGTTCGCTTTCGATCAGGATCAGGGATTGAGCGAACACACCGCGCCTTTTGATGCGCTGGTTCAAATTCTCGAAGGCGAAGCACTGGTGACGATCTCTGGTCAGTCCTTTGAGTTGAAGTCTGGCGACGCCATCATTATGCCAGCCAATGAACCTCACGCATTGAAAGCCGCGAAACGATTTAAGATGCTGCTTACCATGCTCCGTGCATAACCTGAAAACCAGACCGAAGTTTTCGCATCGATCAAGTCATTTCACATCTTGATCATCTTTTTTGTGGCAGTTTCGTATCTTTTTTAATTTACCGCCACGGATTAACTTTCCTGACTTATAATTTAATCAATAATATGACCGGACTGCCAAAACTCACCAGTAAAAGAAGAACCATTGCTGTTCTGGGCGCGAACTTAAGCCGCACCTGGAATTCTGAGTTCATGGCAGGGATTCTGGATGCTGCAAGGGTCCAGGATGTTAATTTGATCTACTTTGTGGGCGGCAAACCTCTGGCTATTGCCGCCGCCCAGGCGGGGGAAAAATCCTATGGGCTGTATGATCTGGTCAAGCCCGGACAATTCGATGGGATTTTGTTTGCCGCAGATATTGGGCATAACTCCACCGCAGAAGAGATCAAGAATTTTTGCAGCACTTTTGGACCCACCCCGGCGGTTTCATTCGCTGTCAAGGCAGACGGTGTCTCCACCTTCATGGCAGATAATGAAGGCGGAATGCGTTCCGTCATCCGGCACTTGATCGAAGTGCATGGATGCAAACGCATCGGATTTATCCGCGGCAGGCAGGGAGATTTGGAAGCCGACCTGCGTTTCAATGCCTACAAGGATGAACTGCAGGCGCACGATATCCGTTTTGAAGAACATCTGGTTGTGGAAGGGGATTACAGTCCCGAAAGCGGCCGTGCCGCCGCGCGGACACTGCTCGATGAACGCGGCATGCGTGTGCAGGCCATCGCCTCATCCAATGACCGCATGGCATTTGGTGTGCTCGAGGTTTTACAACAGCGCGGCATTCAAGTGCCCGATAGTATCGCCGTCACCGGGTTTGACGATGTCAGTGAAGCCCAATCTGTGAGCGTGCCGCTAACCACGGTCCGTCAATCATTTTATGACATGGGTCAACAAGCTTTTGGTGCGCTGATGAAGCGCATCGACGGCGGTCATGTGGAGCCTGTTACGATCACGCCTTCACAGTTGGTTGTCCGCTGGTCATGCGGGTGTATGCCCGACAGTGTGCAAAAAGCGGTCGTGCTTCCCAAAGAGGTTTCGCATACAGGACGTTTGGAGAATAAACGTGAAGCGGCCATCCGCGCTTTGTTCATGGCGGCTGCCATCCCTGAAAATACTCCGCTGCGAGATCAATACCGCGATGTGTTCGGTCGTGCGTGGGATGTTTTCCTTGCCAGCCTGCGCGATAACGATAAAGGTGACGCCTTCCTGAAAATGGTCCTCGCGATCGTGGAAGTCTTGGAGCGTAACGGGCATGAACCTGTAGTTTGGCATAATGTGTTTTCCACGTTCCGGCGTTACTCGCTGGGAGGGATCTCAAGCAATACCACCATGCTGCGGGCGGAAAATCTTTTCCAGCAGGCGCGCATGTTGGTCGGGGAACTTTCCCAAAGGGCGCAGGCGTCCCGCCGCATGCAGTTCGAACAGCGTGAAGAAGCTCTCGGTAATTTTGGTTTTTCCATGGCTCCTGCCATGACCTTTGAAGAGATCGGCGATGCCATCACGAAGAACTTCCCGATCCTTGGGCTGCATCGCTGGTATGTGATGTTCTACAGCGATGTGAGCGCGCCCAGCTCGGTCACATCACCGGCACCGGAAAGTTATCGCCTGCTTTTGCAATACGAGAATAATAAATTCCAGATCCCCCGCGAAAAACCCTCACTGGCCACCGGGCGGCTTGTTCCGCGTGGAAAGACCCCGGAAGACCGGCGCTATTCGGCGCTGGTAATGCCGCTGACTTTGGCAAGCAATCGTTTTGGTTTTATGTGGGTTGAAATGGGTCCCGAAGATTGGGATGTGTACGTCCGCTTGAAGAATTTGCTTTCGAGCGCCCTGCTGCGCACCATGCTCGTTCAACAGCGCGAGCAGGCCCAAATGGAAGTGGAACGCTTGTTGATCGAAGCGCGTGAAAGGGCGGTGGAACTTGCCCGCGCGCGCGATGCGGCGGAAAAAGCTGCGGCGCAAAATGCAAAACTTTTCGAGGCCGAGCAGTCACGACGTCAGGTAGTGGAAGCGCTCGCGCGTTCCTCACGCCAGCTCTCCTCGCTTACCACGCTTGATAAACTGCCCCAGCAGATCCTCGATCAATTACAGCAAGTGCTTCCTTACGATGCCGGGCTTCTTTTCATGGAGGATGTGAACGGGGTGCCGCGCATTCGCTCTCATCGTGGTCTGCCAGAGAACGCGGACGTTTCAAAGTTCAAGATGAAGGTCAATGACTCAGATTTCTATGTGTCGGTGGCCCGTAAAGGCGAGATCATGCTGGTCAGCGATGTGGATGCGGTCAAGAACTGGACCCAGCCCGAATGGCTGCCGCGTTTCCGCTCCTGGCTGGGCGTCCCTTTGTATCTCAAAGATAATGTCATCGGGCTTCTGGCTCTGGCGCGAACAAAGAACTCCTTCAACAGCGAAGACGGACTGCTGGCTTCAACCTATGCAATGCAAGCCACTGTAGCTTTGGAAAATGCCCGCCTTTATGATGAAGTGACCGGTATCAGCCAGATGATGGAGCGCATGGTCGCCCAGCGCGTGGAAGAATTGAATACCGCCTATCAATCGCTCGCACAGCACGACAAGAATAAATCTGCGTTCATTCAAGTCGCTGCGCATGAACTTCGCACTCCGCTGACCGTCATCAAGGGATATCTCGGTATGCTGCACGCCGACCAAAGTATTCGCGACAACGCCATGCTCTCGCAAGCCATCGAAGGCGTTTTGCAAGGCACCAACCGCCTGCATCAGATCGTGAACAGCATGCTCGATGTGGCGCGACTTGATAGTCAGGTCATTACGCCGCGGGTGGAGCCTGTCAACCTGAACCTGATCCTGCGGCTTGTGCATAAAGATTACACCGAAGATCTCGCCGCTCGCAAGCTCACCCTCACCATCGAAGACGATACTCAAAATGTGCCCCACGTGCTGGCAGACCCGGAACTTCTGAAGAAAGCCATTGATCATGTGGTTGTCAACGCCATCAAGTTTACGCCCGATGGCGGCTCGATCTCCATTTCAGCAGAGACCGTGGAAGACCCCCACTTTGGAAAATGTGTGGTGACCCGCATCAAAGACTCGGGCATCGGCATTGACCCTGAACATCACAAAGTCATCTTTGAAAAACTTTATCAACTGGGCACGGTCGAACTGCACTCATCGAGCCGCACGAACTTTAAAGGCGGCGGCGCGGGGTTGGGGCTTGCCATTGCCTCGGGCATTGTCAAAGCCATGCAGGGCAGTATCTGGGTGGAAAGCCCCGGTCACGACGAAGTGAACCACCCCGGCAGCACCTTCTTCATCCGATTACCCGTGCTCAAGGAATAAAAAAAGTTTCTTCTTCAAGAAGAAACTTTTTTGTTTTACGGGTCAATTCATCTTTTCCCTAAAATCGTAGATGCCGTCTTTCACTGCCCAATCGGAATGGCAATTGGGACAATGTACACGCTCTTTCATCTCCTCCAATGCAGCATGTCCGCATTCCGGGCATTTGAACAACTCGATCATCCCAACCGGAAAACTGCTCCTGCCTTCTGCAGCTTTTTCCTGCATCCTGGCTTTTACGAACACGCTCGGTGTGAATTGCCACAGCGCACCCGTCGGTTGGAAGAGTCCATCCAGCGCGGCGAGCAGACCAGCCGGGATGAGCCGCTTCAACAGCCCCAGGCGGAAGTGTGACACGGTGAGAGTCTGCTCGATTTGAAAGCCCAACTCTCCAAGCCAGTTACGGATCGCCTGTGGGTGGAAGTCAAAGTTTAATTTTACGAACTCCACCGGCTCCAGTGTGAATGGATTCCAATCCTGTTTGCCGAGCCAGTATCTCAAAATGGATTTGAGATTCAGCTTGTTGGCAAACTCAAGAATGAAGACCGAGTCAGCCCGCATCACATCCCTGATCTGCTTTAGTGCTTTGGGGGCATCAGCCATGTGGTGCAGGGCGCGGATCATCGTGGCGGCATCGAACTGACGGTCACGGAAGGGGAGGCGGTAAATATCCGCCGCCACATAAATATATTTTTCCGAACGCCCCAGTTTGGTTTGAGCCTGAGCCAGCTGCGTGGTTGAATAATCCAGGACGACAATGCGCTCGAAACCTGAGTAGCGCGGCGTGTTGCGTCCAGCGCCTGCGCCAAGCTCAAGCATTAATTTGCCGCCGGCAGGCAGCATCCGTTTAAGGGCAATGGCTTCAGCGCGGTCTTCGTATTCGCGCCCGCCCTGCTCCCAAAAAGATTGCTGGTAATCGGAGCCTTCGTAATTACAAACAGGAGGAGTGTTGGTCATATTGTCTTTTGGTCTTAAGGACAGATCGTCTTTAGTCAAATAGTCGGATAGCCAGTTTTCCTGACTATCCGACCGGCAAACAAGTTGATGAAAAGACTAGCGTCCCACTGCCCGATAGGTGTAACCCAATTCTTTCATTACTGCGGGGTCGTAGATGTTGCGTCCATCATAGATGACCGGGGTTTTGAGCATGCCCTTCACCTTTTCAAGGTCAAGCTGCTTGAACTCATTCCACTCGGTGACGACCATCAACGCATCGCAGCCCTGTGCCATTTCATAGGAGTTGTTGAAGAATTGCACATTGGGCATGATCGGGCGGGCTACATCCATTGAAACGGGATCATAACCGCGGACGATCGCGCCTGCCTTGTGCAGGGATTCAGCGATGTCGATCGAAGGCGCATCGCGCATGTCATCTGTGTTTGGCTTGAAGGCCAACCCAAGCAGACCAATGGTCTTGCCCTTCAGGCTGCCACCGACCATGCCTTCCACATGCTTCACGGCAGTGGTGCGACGGTCATAGTTGACATCCATCACATCGTTCAAAATGCGCGGGTTAAGTCCTTTTTCCTTGGCCATGAAAGCCAGCGCTTCCACATCTTTGGGGAAGCAGGAGCCGCCCCAGCCAAGACCGGCATCCAGGAAGTGACGACCGATGCGGGCGTCGTAACCCATACCCGCGGCAACTTCCTTCACATCCGCACCGACCACTTCGCACAGGTCGGCCAGTTCGTTCATGAAGGAGATCTTCGTGGCGAGGAAGGCGTTACTGGCGTACTTGATCATTTCTGCTGTGCGCAGGTCAGTGATGACGATGGGCGCGCGCAAGGGCAGGTGCAGGTGGGCAACCTTATTGGCGGCGTCCTTGTCCAGCGAGCCGATCACGGTGCGGTGCGGGCTGGTGAAGTCTGCGATTGCGGAGCCTTCACGCAGGAACTCGGGGCAGGATACCACCGAGAACTGGATCGGCTTGGGCTGGGCACCCTTCACGATATCAGATACCCAGTCACCGGTCCCGATCGGAACGGTGGACTTGTTGATGATGATGATCGGTGCGGTCATATTCTCCGCGATCGATTTGGCAGCCGCGGCCACATATTGCAGGTCAGCAGCACCTTTTGCATCGGAGGGAGTGCCGACCGCGATGAACGCGTATTCCGCACCTTCCAACGCCTCTTTGTAAGAGGTGGTGAAGGTGATGCGCCCCGCGCTAACGTTGCGCTTCACCAGTTCATCCAGCCCCGGCTCGTAGATGGGCATGATGCCCTTCTTGAGATTTTCCACACGCTGTTCGTTCACGTCCAACGCGGTCACCCGGTTTCCGAGATCGGAAAAACATGCTGCTGTAACAAGGCCGACGTATCCAACGCCGACGACACAGATTTTTTTCATGGCTATTCCTTTTTATAAAAATTTTTTTCGTGAGCCGGGTCTGCAAAATTATCTTTTGCCGATCCAGTTATCCACGCTTTTTACCAGGTCATTCAGATCCATGGGTTTGGTAATGTAATCACTCGCACCCGCACCGATCGCGCGTTTACGGTCGGCGGGCAGGGCGTGGGCGCTGAGTACGATCAAAGGGATAGCCGATGTACGCGTGTCCTGTTTGATCAGGTTAATTGCCGTCCATCCGTCCATGCCGGGCATCGAGATATCCATAATAATCAGGTCTGGAATTTGCTTGATAGCAGCGTTTGTTCCGTCCCGCCCATTTGCCGCCAGAAAAGTCTCATAACCGCTCTTTTCGAGGATGAAACTCACGATCTCGTAGGTGTCCATGTTGTCTTCGACAACGAGTACGCGCCCTTTGCTCATGCCGTAAATATACTACGTCTCACGATTACGGGCAATGAGTATAATTATCGTAATCATGAAAATTCTATTCGTAGCTGACGGTCGTTCTCCCATTGCCCTAAACTGGATTCGGCACTTTGCCGGGCAGGGAGATGAGGTCTATTTGGCATCCACCTTTGCATGTAATGTGGATTTTCCGCTCAAAAGGCTTGAAATTACCCCCGTAGCCTTTAGCTCGGTCAAAAAGGCGGGCGATAAACCGGGCGGGTCATCGCGGACCTTGGGACTGCGCACTGTTCTCAGGCAGTGGCTCGGACCCCTGACCATTTTCCGCTCCGCGCGAAAGTTGCGCGCCCTGATCCGCGAGATAAAACCAGATATTATCCATGCTTTGCGCGTGCCTTATGAAGGGATGTTGACCGCTGCTGCCTTGCG
>JAGNWT010000066.1:10800-21122 GCA_017985935.1 Anaerolineales bacterium
TTGGAAAGAGAAGACCTGCGGCAGGATGCCGCAGGTCAGAATGCAAAGATCATTTCTGCTCGCGCAGAGTACGAAATGAATATGAAAA
This sequence comes from Anaerolineales bacterium, assembly GCA_017985935.1. Lineage (GTDB taxonomy): Bacteria > Chloroflexota > Anaerolineae > Anaerolineales > Villigracilaceae > Villigracilis. The sequence continues at coordinate 10,889 of JAGNWT010000066.1, forward strand.
AGGTGGAAGGCTTTTACGATTCTTTGAGGTCGTGATCGATCACATCTCTTTGGGGGCCCGCAGGTTTTCCAAACGATTGCGCAACTCAATGCGGCGTGAGTCTGCCGCGTGACGGATATCTGTCATAAATCCCTGCCCACGGTCGCGGATCTGTCCGCGCAGGTTCTCGCCTGATTCAGGCGCAAGCAACAAGGCCACAGTGGATCCAACCAGTGCGCCGACGAAGATCCCAATTAGAAAGCCGAACATTCTACGCATGTGAAATTCTCCTTCAGGGTGATATTCTCTTTCATCAAATTATACTGCGAATTGCGGACGTGCAGCGCGGGCGGAGAGGGTTTTTCATTGCGGCTTTTCCATTTGAAAAGCGCGAAAGATACCGTAAAACCCAGTGAAATATGAAAAATGATGTTAGAAGCAAATGAGAGGGCGATGCTCTCGCTTGACGATGCTTTCCCGCGAATGGTAATATAAATTCATGTATCTGAGAGGAAGTAAATGGAGTATGAACCGCAGAAGAACGAGACCGAACTGGTTTCGCATCATTCTGCTGAGCCTGTTGGTGTTGGGCGGGGCGTATGTGAATCGCTTTGTCATTGCCACCCAGCCTTCACCTTTTGTATCGACCCCCACGCCCACCCGCGCGCCTGAATCATTCATCACGGAAGCCGAGGGACTGTTCGTGGAGGGTAAATTGATCCAGGCTATGGAAGCCTATAAACAGGCGATTGCCTCGCGTCCGGGTGACCCATCTGTGCATGTGGCTCTGGCGCGTGTGCAAGTCTTTGCGGGGCAATACAAGGATGCGCAGATCAGCGCCGAAGATGCCCTGCTGTTGAACAATGATTATTCCATGGCGCACGCTGTGCGCGCCTGGGCATTGGATTTTCAGGGCGAGTACCTTGAAGCCGAAGCCAGCATCAAACGCGCTCTTGAGCTGGATGATCAAAATGCACTTGCTCACGCCTACTATGTTGAGATCCTTGTGGATTCGTATTACAACGGAACCGGCCAGGTCAACGCGATCGAGAAGGCGATCGAGGCTTCCAATGTGGCGTTGGCGCTTGCTCCCGACAAACTTGAAACACACCGCGCGCGCGGCTACATTCTGGAAGCCACGGGTAATTATGAAGAAGCCATTCGCGAGTACGAGATCGCGGTCGGGATCAATGGCAATATTCCAGACCTGCATATTGCCCTCGGTCGTAATTACCGCACACTCGGCATTTACGACCAGGCGGTGGAAGAATTCACCCGCGCCGATGCGCTAAACCCCGAAGACTCCACGCCCGACCTGCTTATTTCCCGCACATACGCCACCATCGGCGAATATTCAAAGGCTTTGCAGTTCGCCGACTCGGCTGTGACGAACAACCCGTCTGATACGAACTTGCGCGGCAATCTGGGCGTGATGTATTATCGCAACTCGTACTGGCCCGAAGCCATTGAGGAACTGGGGTATGTCGTTAATGGCGGGCTGACAAAAGACGGCAACCAGATCGAAGCCGCGAACCTCACGCCTGATAATGGGCGTATCGCCGAGTATTACTTTACATACGGGCTTGCCCTGGCACGCATGAACCAATGCGGCGAGGCCTTGAAGATCGCGCAGATGATCCAGGCGCGCATTCCTGCAGATGAATTGGCCATGGAGAACGCCGCCGAGGTGATCAATCGCTGTCAGCAAAATCTAAACGCGACCCCTGAACCGCTTCCTTCCCCGACCGAGTCTGCTCCTGCCACCCCCGAGCCGACCCTAATCCCTGCACCCACACCATGAACATTTATCGAAGACGGCAACTCTTTCGCCGACGCAATGAACCCAACGTGTACCGCATGTTCTTTTGGGTTGTGCTGATCCTCGGAGGGATCTGGCTGATCCGTTCTGTGAGCATGGGCGAGATCAAGCCGCTCTTTGAGCCCACGCCCACACCTACGCGTTTTGCATCGTCTTACGCGCTTGAAGGTGATGCGCAATTCACCGCCGGAGAACTGGATGCGTCCATCACCGCGTACCGTGAAGCGGTCAAAGTGGACCCGAACAATGCGCAGGTGCTGGCACAGTTGGCGCGCATCCAGACCTATTCCTCTGCGATGTTGGTCGGCGATGATGCTATTCGGGAGAGGCTTGCCGAAGCTTTGGAGTCGATCGATCAGGCTGTAGCCATTGCGCCCGATGACAGTATGGTGCAGGGGATCCGCGCTTTTGTGTTGGACTGGAACGCGAACCCCAGTTTGATCGATGGGCGCGAGGCGCAAAACTATCTCAACCAGGCCGAAACGGCCGCTGTGCGCGCCATTCAACTGGATAACCGCAACACCCTGGCTCGCGCTTTCTACGCCGAGATCCTTGTGGACCAGCAAAAATGGACGGCGGCCCAGCAGAACATCGATCAAGCCTTGGAGGAAGACTCCTCGCTGATGGATGTACATCGCGTTCACGCTTATGTTTTGGAATCTTTGGGAGAATACTCACTGGCGATCGAAGCGTATAACCGCGCGATCGAGATCACGCCGAACCTGACCTTTCTGTATCAGTACGCGGGCGCCAACTACCGCCGGTTAGCTTTTGACAGCCCCAATGAAGAGATCCAAAACCAGCTGTATGAAAAGTCGCTGGAATATTTTGCGCAGACCGCGCGCATCAATGAGCAGCTCGGAATCAACGACCCCAGCCCGTATATTTCCATTGCAAAGACCTATTCTCAAATGGGGCAGTTCTTCATCGCGATTCGAAACGTGCAGAAGACCATCGAGTTTGAACCGAACAACCCTGTGCTCTATGGTGAGTTGGGAGTTTTGTATCACAAGAACCGCAACTACGAGACGGGTATCCTTGCGCTTGAATGCGCTGTGCGTGGATGCACAGCAGAGCAATCCTGCCCGGCGCGGGGTGACTGCGGCTCGAACGACATCCCTGCCGATGTGCCCGGGCTGCCGCTTAGCGCGAGCACGGTCTATTATTACGATATTTATGCCTCTGAGCTGGCGGCTCTGAGCACGCTAAAAAAGAATTATTGTGACAGGGCTTTGGAGATAGCCTCGGAGATCGAAGCTTCAGAGTTCGACAGCGATCCCAACATCGCTGCGGATGTGGTGGTGGTGCGGAATATTTGCAAATCCCTGGCAGATGACACGGCGCTCAACCCTGAACCGACAGAAGTCAGCACGCCCGCGCCAACCGCGACCCCGTAGGGTGCCCATCCTCACAGCGGCAGAGATGCCGATCGTGACTTGGGCAGCTCCCGGCTAGGTGAGACGCGCCTTCTCCTGTCCTGCATCAGAGTTTTGTAAGAATTTTTACGACCCCCCTTGACTTTGCCCTTATATCTAGGTAATATTGAAATTAGCACTCGCTGATATGGAGTGCTAATTTCATGCTTATCTAAAAAATATTTAAATCCTAACAGGAGAAAAGAAATGGCAAAAATATCATTCAAACCGTTGGGCGCTCGCGTGCTCATCGAAACCATCGAACAGGAAGAATTGACCGCCGGCGGCATTATTCTTCCCGAAACTGCCAAGGAAAAACCCCAACAGGGCAAGGTTTTGGCTGCTGGTCCTGGTGACCGCAACGAAAAGGGCGAGCGCATCGCCATGGATGTGAAAGCCGGTGATGTGGTGCTCTTTGCCAAATACTCCGGCACCGAAGTGAAGATGGATGGCAAGAAACTGCTCATCCTGCGCGAGAGCGACCTGCTCGGCATTGTTGGATAAAAGAGTTTGGAGCTTTAACCACAAAGCATAAATTTCTTATGCCCTTCGTGATTAAAGATTTACAACGAACTCATAACTAGAAAAAAAAGGAAGTGAATTATGGCAGCTAAACAACTCGTATTTTCAGAAGATGCACGCCGCAAGCTTAAGATCGGCATGAATGTTGTTGCGGAAGCGGTTTCCGCCACCCTCGGACCCAAGGGACGCAATGTGGCGATCGACCGCAAGTTCGGTTCTCCCAGCATTACACACGACGGTGTTTCCGTTGCGAAAGAAATTGAACTCGACGATCCGTTCGAGAACATGGGCGCCCAGCTCCTCAAGGAAGCCGCCCAGAAGACCAATGACATTGCCGGTGATGGTACAACCACCTCCACCGTTTTGGCTCACGCCATTGTGAACGAAGGCCTCAAGGCTCTCGAAGCCGGCTACAACCCGATGCTCCTCAAGAAGGGCATTGAGCTCGCCACCGAGACCATTGTCGCTGAACTCAAGAAGAATTCCGTCAAGATCGATACCCGTGAAGAGATCGCTTCTGTGGCGACCAACTCCGCCGCGGATGTGGAAGTCGGTGAATTGATCGCTGACGTGATGGACAAGGTCGGCAAAGACGGCGTCATCACCGTTGAAGAATCCAAGACCATGCAGTTCGAAACCGAATTCGTCGAAGGCATGCAGTTCGACCGCGGTTACCTCTCCCCCTACTTCATCACCAACGGCGACCAGATGGAAGCCCAGATCAGCGATGCCTACATTCTGATCTACGACAAGAAGATCTCCGCCGCTCAGGACATCGTTCCTTTGCTCGAGAAACTCGTCCAGCTTGGCAAGCGCGAACTCGTCATCATCGCTGAAGACGTGGATGGCGAAGCCCTCGCCACCCTGATCCTCAACAAGATCCGCGGCATGCTCAATGTGCTCGCCATCAAAGCCCCTGGCTTCGGCGATCGCCGCAAGGCCATGCTTCAGGATATTGCCTACCTCACCGGTGGACAGGTCATCTCCGAAGAGACCGGCCGCAAGCTCGAATCCACTACCGTGCAGGACCTTGGTCGCGCTGAGAAGGTTGTCTCTGACAAAGAGAACACCACCATCATTGGCGGCAAGGGCAAGAAGGGCGATATCGAAGCCCGCATCAAAGAGATCCGCATCGAGATCGACAAGAGCACCAGCGATTACGACAAGGAAAAACTTCAGGAACGTCTCGCCAAGCTCAGCGGTGGTGTTGCCATCATCCGCGTGGGTGCCGCGACCGAAACTGAAATGAAGGAAAAGAAGCACCGCGTTGAAGATGCTCTCTCTGCCGCCCGCGCCGCAGTTGAAGAAGGCATCGTCCCTGGTGGTGAGATCTCCCTCATCAATGCCGCTGGCAAACTCGATAAACTCGCCAAGGCTCATGCCGAAGACGAGAACGAAGAGATCAAGGTCGGCATCAACATCATCAAGAAGGCGCTCGAAGCCCCGATCCGCAAGCTGGCTTCCAACGCAGGGCAGGATGGCTCCGTCATCATCGACACCGTCCGCCGCACCGCCGCCGAGAAGAAGAACCCGAACATCGGCTTCAACGTGCTCACCGGCGAATACACCGACATGATCAAGGCTGGCGTTATTGACCCGGTCAAGGTTGTGCGCGGCGCGCTCGAGAACGCCGCTTCCATCGCCGCGATGATCCTCACCACCGATGTGCTCATCACCGATATGCCCGAGAAGGACAAGGCTCCTGCCATGCCTCCTGGCGGCATGGGTGGCATGGATTACTAATCCGATCCGTTCACAATTTTGTAGGGACACGGCAACGCCGTGTCCCTATCTTTTTAATTTATAATTCCCGGAATGTTTTCACACCCCCGCTTCGTTTTGACACTTTTGATTCTGATCCTCGCTATGGGATTGACCGCCTGCGGTTCCTCCGTAACACCGAACACGTCCACTCCCGAGTTGCCCACATCCACGCCTGTGCCTCCCACTGCCACCCCGCCCCCTTCGGTGGCGACCATCAATGGCGAGTACCTGACCCTTGCTGAATTTCAAGTGGAACTTGAACGGTATAAAGCCGCGCAGACTGCGCTGGGTCTGACCGTTACCGATGAAGAAGCGAACAAGGCTGTGCTGGAAGACCTTCTTTCGCAATTCTTGTTGGCGCAAGCCGCAAGGGAGGCGAATTTCAATTTAACAGAAGCAGACCTCCAGTCCAGGATCGATGCGCTGGCGAATCAACTGGGAGGCGAGGAAGCTCTTGGTCAGTGGCAGTCTGCCCACGGGTATGACAATGCATCCTTCCGAATTGCGCTAAAGCGTTCGGTGGAAGCCGCGTGGATGCGTGACAAAATCATTGCGGATGTGCCCGCGACCGCTGAACAAATCCACGTGCGCCAGATTTTGACCTATAATGAGGCAGATGCCCAAGCCGCGTTGGATCAATTAAATGCAGGCGCGGACTTTGATGAATTGGCCGCGTTGTACGATCCGATCACACTTGGCGAATTGGGCTGGGTGCCGCGCGGGTATCTGCTTGATGCGAAGGCGGACGAGGCGGTTTTTGCCTTGCAGGCTGGAGCGTATAGCAGTGTGATCGCTACTGACGCGGGGTTTCATATTTTCAAGGCGCTCGAACGTGGAGACCATCCTCTCTCGCCGGATGCGCTGTTGACCGTGCAAGAGACAGCTTTGAATAACTGGGTCGCTGAGAAACGAGCGCAAAGCGAAATTACATTAGTCCCGTAAAACCATACACTTGTTTTTTGGAGTAGCACGATGAGCATATATAACTATGATGATGCCCCCGCGCCGAAGAAACGCGCCAAACTGGAAATTTGGGATTTACTGAGTATTTTTGTTTTGATCTTAACGGCTTGTCTGGTTGGGTATTTTGCGTTGATCTTTTTCATGCCCAACTCGGTGATGAATCCCTTCCCTCCCGATCCGGCTGCCCTGAGCAACTTCCCCACGCCAACCATCACCCAGATCCAATTTGAGCCGACATGGACTGCGACATTTGCTCCGGTCCAGACCGAACCGCCGACCCTTCTTCCAACCTTTACACTTGAGCCGACCCAGACTCCGTTCTCGCTGGTTCCCCCAACAAAAACCCCCACTCCTACGAAGACTCCCAAGGCTCCCTTCTCGGGGACTTTCAAAGCGATCGACAGCACGATCATCCATCCTGAAATGGGCTGCGCCTGGCAGGGTGTTGGCGGTACAGTGGTGGATGCCAATAACGCGGACATGCTGCGCATGACGATCCGCCTCGTTGGGACATACAACGGCAAATCAAAGAATGAACTGACCGTCAGTAGTATTGCTCCGGCTTATGGCAAGTCGGGCTTCGAATTCTTTTTGAGCAATACCCCGATCACTTCAAAGGGCGAGTTGTATCTGCAGTTGTTGGATCAGGCCGGACTTCCGCTTTCAGACAACCTTTACATTGACCTGTCGAAGGATTGTTCGAAGAATCTGATCTTGGTCCGCTTTGTGAAGAATCCACAATAGGCACTGTGTGAAAAAGATAAGCCGATTTTTTTTGATCGTGTTCGTGTTGTCCTCTGTCAGCGGGTTGATGTTTCTTACGCTGAAGATGGGTGCGGGTGAATTTGTGCCAACCACGCAAGTGCCCGGCGCAGATCCGGGTCCTACCCCAGGTGATTCCGGTGAAGTGGAACCGTCTCCGCAGGGATCCAGAGATGCCGGTTCCATCGCTTTGGCGGGTTCCATCATTACATCCATTACTTCTCTGGTGGGGTTTGTGACGACGACCGTCATTACCTGGCGCAAGGAAAAGCGCGATGCCTCTCTGGCAGATGTGGAGCGGAAAAAATTGGAAACCGAATTGGAAAAGAGCCGGCTGGAACTTGAAGAGCTGAAAGAAAATCAGGCAAGAAGAAAGAACAAAAAATAAAAAAGTCCGCTGCTAAATGCAGCGGACTTTTTTATTTTAGACTTCCACATTCCAGTCCAGATATTTATCCACTTTTGCGCGAACGACATTATCAAAAAGTTCGCGGAGTTTGGCGGTGACCGGTCCCATTTGACCATTGCCAACGGGGCGGTAGTCCACTTGGGTGGCGGCGACGATCTGGGCTGCTGTGCCGGTCATGAACAGTTCTTCGGCGATGAATATCTCGGTGCGGTCAATGGATCGTTCCACCACCTGAAGCCCTAATTCGTTTTTTGCCAGTTCGATCACGCAACGGCGGGTGATGCCCTCGAGGATATTATCTGTGGAAGGCGGGGTGATCAGAGCACCATCGCGCATCATGAAAATATTCATGGCTGACCCTTCCGAGACATGGCCGTTGCTGTCCAGAACGATCGCTTCATCAAAACCGGCGCGATTCGCATCGGTCTTGATCAGGGCTGAGTTTGCGTACGCGCCGGATATTTTTCCCCGCGCAGGAATGACGTTGTCGTCGATGCGCCTCCACGAGGAGAAGGTCAGATGGGCGTTCGCATCGTTCTTGACGTATTTGTCGAACGCGGTCACGAACATGGAAAACTCATCTTTCAGATCATGCAGGCGCACGCCGATACCCATGTCTGCTTTGTAGATGGTGGGACGCAGGTAGATGTCTTGCTGCCAATTGTCGGTTCGGAGCAGATCAAGCGTGAGCTGGATCAATCCCTCTTCATCGTAGGGGATGCTCATCGCCATCATGCGGGCTGAATTTAAAAGTCGATGATAGTGATCGAAAGGACGAAAAACAAAGAGGCGTTTTTTCTCTTCATTCCAGTATGCGCGCATACCGCTGAACACCGTTGTTCCGTATAAAAAGCCGTGAGTGGCGATATTGATTTTTGCGTCCGCCAGTGGGACGATCTTGCCCTCAAAGAACGCATGCTTCGAGAGATCCACCAGACACCTCCAAGTTGAATTACTTTTGAAAAACCTTTCAGGAAATTATAACCCATGAGGCGAACCGTCTTTTTTATCGTGAAGTTTGGTTATCTTTGCCGCAATTTGAACGGAATCGAATACAATTGTGCAATTGTCGTTTGAAGGTATAACTTTATCCATTATCAAGGAGCGTATCATGGCTGAACCTTTGTATTTCCAATGGCAGAACGAAGTACTGCGCAGGGATATTTACGGTATGCGCATCCCCAAGCTGATCGATTTCCTTGTCTTTTATAAAGAGATCGATATTTGGAAGGAATATAAAGGACGGGATATTTCCGAACTCAAGGCTGATGTGGATGAATACGTCAAGGCTCAGGAAACAGCGGCGGTCGCGGCGTATAAAGCATATACCTCTTTGCGGGGCTATTTCATGCTCCCAGATGTGCGGGCGTATTACTCCAAGTACAAGCCTATAGACGAAGAGCAGATGAACTACATCAACAATCTGCATAGCGGATTCATTCAAAGTTGGCCGAAGGATATTCGGGGGGAGAGAGGGTTTGTCGAAGGACAGATCCAGTATTGGGTAAATATCCGTAACGGCGTCAAAGAGTGGATCAAGGGCCGGAGACGCTACCTCGATAATATGCTCCCCGATCACCCGAGCCGCCCGGCCAAGGCACAGGAATTGGCCCTCAAGGAAAATTCTTCGCTGCCCATGGCAGAGCAGGAACTTGACCAGCTCCGTGCTTTTCTTGCTACTTACGACAAGATCGAACAGCGTAAACTCGCCTGGTATAAACTGACCAAAAGCGACCCCGGCTTTACCACCCCCGAAGCGGAATTCCTCGTTCACTACAAACCAGATAAACCCATCACGGTCACCGAACTCGCGGATTGGCGTTCTCAGCAGTATCGGGACTCGCTGGCGAATAAGAATCAATATGAACTGCTTGAAGAGATCTACAAGCGGTTTCAAAATGAGCCAAAGAGATTCCCGTATTGGCTTCAATACATGGTTGTGCATTACTCAGGCATGCGTTACGCCAGCGCGCACGGTTCATGGGCTGACCCCAAGGATCTTTTGTTTCGCCTGCAATCGCCTGCGGTGGCGCAGAATGTCAGCAAGTTGGATGATGTTGAGATCGAAAAAAGATGCGCGGAGAAGGTCGCCCTGTACGAGTCGGCGGGCGCGAAGAAACCCAAGCTGGCTTTGAGCACAGACAAGGAATGGCAGTACAAGCTTTCTACTGCCATGATCAATGTCAAAGCCAAGAGCGCCCCTTATCGCCGTAAGGGATTGATCGCCTTATTGACCGAGGAGTTAAGTTACGACATCCGCTCTCGCAGCACTGAAGAAGTGCTGAAGACCATCGAATCCATGCGCGCCCAATTCCCAAGGTGGATGTGGAAGGAGATCGTTCGCTTTACGCCGCTCAGGACCAATCATGCTGAAGAAGGTTGGGAGAAGCTGTCACCTGAAGATGAAGCGGAACGCAATAAACCTGAATCTGGAAATATGCGCATGTTGATGGACGCATGGGAAAATGCCGACCTGACCGCCTGGCGTGCGGAGCATGCCCGTTCGCATGAGTTGATCGTCACCCGCGCGGTCTGCAACGAAACCGCGGAACATATCCAACATATCCGCGGGCATCAGCCTCCAGGCGGGTTGACTCCCAA
>JAGNWT010000009.1:0-54980 GCA_017985935.1 Anaerolineales bacterium
AAGACAGACATGACCGTTCCCCAAACTTGCGGAAGGACCACTCTGAAGAAAACCTGCCATGAATTCGCGCCATCCAGCTGTGCAGCTTCCAGGGTTTCTGCAGGCACATTCTTAATGGCTGCTGAGATCACCACCATGGCGTACCCACCCTGTAACCAGATAATCACAACCATCAGCAAAAATGAATTTAAGCGTCCTTGGTCAATCGTCAACCAAGGCTGAGCCTCTCCCCCAAAGAACTTGACCAGCGCATTTAATAAACCAACTTCCGGGCGTCCCGGCGGAACAAACGAATAAAAATAAGCCCAAATGGTCGAAGCCGCTACAAAGCTGATCGCCATCGGCATAAAGATCAAAGATTTAAAAACTCTCTCGCGTTTCGGTCCCACCTGATTCGAAAGGGTGGCGGTTGCCGTGCCCACCACTACTGTGGCGGCTGGTACAACCAGGACCCATAAAAAGTTATTGAGCAGGATGTCCATAAAACGGTCATCCAAAATAAGGTCATCCGCTACAAAAACAGCCCCTTCTTCCTTTTTCGATTCAATCTTGTCGGGTTTTACTTCATCCGTAAAAATTTCAACGTAATTCTTGAATCCCACCCATTCCTTGGCATTATCGCTCTTGAACGACCAGGTCACTGTTTGAACAAGAGGAGCCACAAGAACGAGGACCACCAACAGCGCAGCAGGCAATAAAAATGCCACCCAATTGACCTTGCGATAAAGGCGCTCCGGCAGTAGGGAAAGCAAAAAATTAAGCAGCCAAAATACCCCATAACTAGCTGCCACTCCGATCACAATGGAAACCAAACCAAAGATTAAATCGCTCATTTCTCAATCTCCATTTTTAGGGGGCTTCACCGGCATTCAGCCGTTTTTATATTATTGAGCGAGTGCTAAAAGATTGTGGCACCGACTCCACATAAGACCAAGAGCCGGTGCCACTATTTTACCTAGTTACAGAACGATTACGGGTACTTGCTGTCAATGCGTTCGGCAGCTTCAGCCCAGGTGGCGCGACCGGCAACAAAGTCGGTACCGGCAGCCCAGAACTCGGCATTCACTTCGGCAGGCATCTGGTCGGAACCATCGAAACCGAAGACCGCAGCAGCAGCCATGGCCTCACCGATCTTCTTCTGCATTTCGTTCGGGTAGAGGGAGGAGTCGAAGGTCTTGTGCGGGGAAATGTCACCAGTGGCAACCTGATACTTCAGAACGTCAGGGCTGGAGATAAAGGCAGCAACCTTGGCAACATCCTGATCCACATGACCCTGGAACACACCGAAGAGGTCACCACCACCGATCACACCAGCCTGAGCACCTTCAGGTGCGGGCAGCGCGAACACATCGAGGTGGCTATAGTCACCGGCTTTGACTTCAGCCTGAATGTCATCGGGCATGAAGGAGACGATAAAGGAACCCTGGCGGAGCATGAAGCATTGACCTTCAGCAGTGCCATTGGCGAACAGAGCAGCATTGTCACCAAAGCTGGTGGTTGCCATTGCAACACCACCACCGTTCACCTGACCTTCAGCGAGAAGGCGGGCAGCAACGAGGTCAGCAGCAGCGGTGATTTCGGGGGAAGCAAAGTCAACTTCGCCAGCGATCCACTGAGTGTACACTTCGGGACCATTCAAATCGAGAACATACTGTTCCATCCAGTCGGTGAAAGGCCAGCCCGTAGCGCCGCCGGATTCAATACCAGCACACCAGGGGTAACCAGAACCATCAGCAATGATCTGAGCTTCGAGAGCCTTCAATTCAGCGTCATTGGTAGGAACAGAATAGCCAGCCGCTTCGAAAGCAGAGGGGTTGTAGAAAACCAAGGTCTTCATGTTAGCGGAAACAGGCAAACCGTAGATCTTGCCGTCCACAACAGCGAGGGTATCCCAACCAGGAACCAAGGTGCTCTGCGGAACGCTGACATCAAATACTTCTTCCAAAGGAACAAGGTTATCAGCAGCAAGAGCCTTCAAACCACCGGGCTGAGGCCACATGGCAATGTCAGGTTCCTGACCGGCTTCGATCTTGACTTTGATGTCGGTGTCGAAGGAAGCGAGGGAGGTGAAGGTAACTTCAATTCCATTGGCTTCACCAAATTCGGTGAGAGCTTGTTGGAAAGCGGCAGCCTGGGCTTCGCCATAACCACCAAAGATCTCAACTTTGCCATCGCCTTCGGGAAGCGCGGAAGCTTCTTCGGTAGCGGCGGGAGCTTCGGTTGCAGCAGGAGCTTCTGTAGCGGCGGGAGCTTCGGTTGCAGCAGGAGCCTCAGTGGCAACAGCGCCACCACCACATGCCGCAAGCAGCATGGAGGCCAGAACGAACAGGCTCATAACAGACCATAACAGGGATTTCTTATTCATTGTTCTCCTCTTTTGTTTTGAAAAAATTTTTCAGTTGGCCAAACACAGCTTTTTTGTACATCCCTTCTCAGCGCAAACACCTAAGAAAGCACTGAGAAGGGAATGAAAGTGTTATTGTGAAAGCACTTTCATTGCCGTAATATAGCACCATCCCCCTCAAGAGTCAAGAGGGAATTTTTAGGGTCGGAAATGTTCGGTCAAAAGGGGCGGGCTTCAGCTTTGAGAGAAGCGCGTGATCTTGATAACCCTGCTTTGCAGATTCTTCAATTCCACCTTCAAGCCAGACTCCATCCAGGCAAGCCCAGAGCGGGGATGATCAAAACCCTCCACAGAATAAAGGGCTTCGGGGTCAAGACCGCGCAGATAGAGCATGGGAATATTGAACGGGTCAGGGATGTGCGTGCGGAAGGCAAACAACACCGCTTCGCTTTTGTCCTTGCTGACGTATTGCACCGCCGAGTAATCACTCCTTTGCGGAGAGACGAGTCGAAACTGGTCGCCAAATTGGATGATGTGCCGGATCGTTTTGTACAACTGAATGCAATCGCTCCCTACCTGACGTTCAGCCTGATTCCATTCCAAAAGATTCCCCCCCACCCCAAGCGACCCGCACATGCTGACGTGAAAACGAAATTCCAACGGCACAAGGTCCTTGCCCCAATCAGTGACCCAGGCTTCCATGGTATTTGCGGGTAAAAATTGTGAGTACCCTTCTTGAATGCCCAAACGCGCAGTCGCTTCGGTGTTATCGCTCGTCCAAACTTGGTCGGCAAATTTGAGGATGCCAAGATCGGTCCGCCCGCCGCCGCTGGCACAACTTTGCCAAATGACATTGGGATGTCGCTGGCGCAGTGCGCCCCAGACGTGATACAGGCCCTGCACGTACCGCACCCATAGTTCGCGCTGATCGCCGGGAGCTTCTGCCCAACCCGGTTCGCTGATCCCGCGATTCATATCCCATTTGATGAAAGCAATGTTGTGATCACTGAGTAGTGCATCCAACACGCCAATGATGTACTCCTGCACATCGGCGCGTGCCATGTTGAGGATAAGCTGATTGCGGCTTTCGGTGCGGGCGCGGGTCGGGAAGTGAATGACCCAATCGGGGTGAGTGCGATAGAGGTCGCTGTCGGGATTGGTCATTTCAGGCTCGACCCACAAGCCGAAGTCCATGCCAAGATCGTTGACATTCTTGATCAAGTTGTGCAGCCCGTTCGGGAATTTGACCTTGTCGGGGAACCAATCGCCCAGACCGGCATTATCCCAGTTGCGGTTGTGGAACCAACCATCGTCCATGACGAAAAGTTCCACGCCCATGTTCGCTGCGATCGCGGCAAGGTTCGACTGTGAAGTTTCATCCACGGCGAAAAGTGTCGCTTCCCATGAGTTGTAAAGGATCTTGTGCAAGACCTTGCCATGCGGGATGAGTTCATTGCGCACATAGTCATGGAAGCTGCGGCTGGCATCGCCGAATCCGTTCGAGGTGTAGCCGCTGATGGAAGACGGGGTAACAAAAGGCTGCCCGGGTATCAACTTCCATGCGAAGTCCCAATCGTTGAGTCCAACACTCACACGAGTGGATGCGAACTCGGTCACTTCGGCGGTGATCTTGAAGTTGCCGCTCCATGCCAGTGTGCCGAACCATACGTCACCATGTTCTTCGCCGGCGCAACGGTCAACGGCGAACCAGGGCGCAGCCCGGTGACTGGGGATGAGGCGGCGGCTTTCAATGACCTTCAAGCCGGGCGTTAATGCTTCGCGCTGCATTTGAAATTCGCCAACATGCCGACCATACAGGTGAGACAGGGAATAATCATCGCCGGGCGGCATGGTCCACTTGGCGGAGAAGACACGTTCAACATGGATGGCATCTGTGCCAAGGTTTTCGAGCGTGACCCAGCGTTCGATCAGGTCATATTCCTCGTGGATGCGATAATGAAGGGTCACTTGTAACGGGTAGGCTGAGTCTTTGAAGCGCAGAGCAAGCGTCGGCTGGGGCGAGGCGGTGGTGATGAAATCCACGAAGGTGAGAACCACATCCCGCACTCCATCCGGGAAAGTCACTTTGAGAGCCGGGTCAATATATTTGACGCCCGCATAGCCGGGGTATTCCTCCGGGATGAAGTGGTCGTAGCCATCGGTGGATGCCCAATGTGTCGGCTCGAAGGGAGCGGGGTAATCTTTTACGAAGGGCAGCCGCTTGCCCCAATAACAATGCGAGAGCAGGCTGGCTTTGTTGAGTCCAAACGCGTATGCGCTACGGCGTGTTTCAAGAATCCAATAATTGGGAGATGTATGAATTGGCATGGAAACCTCTGTAAGAAAGCAAAATAGAAAATGCAGAATGATGAATTTCAAAACCATTCATCATTCTGCATTCTTCGTTCATTAGTTCATTTATGCGGTTTGACGCTCGATGAGCGTAAGCGGTAAATGGATATGCTGCGCCGGGCGGGATGGATCGTCGATGCGCGAGAGCAGAATTTCAACAGACAGGCGGCCCGACTCATCAAGGTGCTGGCGGATGGTGGTCAGGTCTGCATAGTCGGCCAGGTCAAGATCATCAAAACCTACAATGGCAACCTGCTCGGGCACTTGCACCTTCATCGTGCGCGCAGCTTTGAGCACACCCAAGGCCTGAAAATCGGTTGCGGCAAAAATGGCGGTCGGCGGATTTGGCAGGTTGAGCAGCTCATTGGCCACCCGCAGAGTCTGCTCTTGAGTGTAGGGCGCGAGGCGGACAAATTCATCGGGGATCTCAATGCCCGCATTTTGGAGCGACTGTCGGAATCCTGAAAGGCGCAGGCTGACCGGGTGAATGGCGTACTCGGGCAGGTCGGTGTCGCCCAGGAAGGCGATGCGGCGATGCCCCTTTTTGATGAGATATTCTGCCGCCATGCGCCCGCCTTCCACATCGTCGATCTCCACGCTGCTCAGGGTGGGATGCGGATATTCGATGAGGACGGCCGGGATGTTGTATTTGGTCAGGCGGTGAGCGTTCTCTTCGCTGATGGACAAAGACATGATGATCAGACCATCGAGATTGCTCGTGAGAGGAATGGACGCGAAGTAGTTTTCCAATTGGGCGGCAGATTCGACCGTGTAGACCACCAGCTCGTAATTGGCTTTTGATAAAGCCGAAGCAACACCCCTCAATCTCTGCACGAACGATGGTGCGGTAAAGAACGGAGTGAGCACCCCGATCCTTCCTGTGTTACGCATGGCACGGGCCCGGGCTTCCGCTTTGGGCACAAATCCCAGTTTGTCGATCGCCTCGATCACCCGTCTGTGGGTCTCGGTATTTACTTTGTCGGGTGCATTTAGAACGCGTGAAATAGTGGAAATACTTACGCCAGATAATTCTGCTACATCATAAATGGTGGGAGTCTTTTTTCTGGGCATATAATTCTCATGAAAGAGATATGAAAGCATTTTCAGTTTAGCACATCGAATCGAAGTGCGTCAATGCTAATATCCGGCCAGAATTAGACCACCACCATATTCAGTTGTAAGTTTGGTCAGTTCAGCTTAAATTGCTGGACAATTTCCTGCAAAGATCTTGCCATGTTGCGGAGGGATTGAGCCGAGGCGGTGACCTCACCCACTTGGGCGCTCATCTCCTCGGTCGAGGCGCTGACCTCTTCGATCGCCGCGCTATTTTGCTCTGAAACAGCCGCAATATTCTCGATGGCGCGGGTCATTTCAGACATCCCGGTGCTCATCACGTTCATCGCACTGACATTCCCCTGAGCCACTCCACCCACATCCTCCATTGAAACGACCAACTGGCCTGAAGCGGTCTTCATCTTCGCGGCGCCGCTGTTCGCCTGCTCGGCTTGCCGGTACACTTCTTCCGCGGCTTTGAGAATATCTTCAAGAGCCTTGCCCGCTTCATTGGCAAGCTTCACTCCGTTGGCTACTTCCTCCCCGCCTTCATCCATGGCAACCACCGCTTCTGAAACGGTCCGCTGAATGTTCTTGATCAGCCCGCCGATCTCCTTGGTGGCATTCCCCGCCCGTTCGGCGAGTTTGCGAACCTCATCGGCAACCACGGCAAAGCCTTTACCATGCACCCCGGCGCGCGCCGCTTCAATGGCGGCATTCAAAGCAAGCAGGTTGGTCTGGCTGGCAATGTCTTCGATGGTTTCGAGGATCACATCGATCTGGTCTGAAAGCACACCCATTTGAGCCACCCGCTGGGCGGATAATTGAACTTTGGACTTGATCTGCTCCATGCCTTTGACAGTCCCGGTCACAGTCTTGGAACCTGCGCGGGCAGCTTCAGCCGCACCGGCAGAGACCGTAGTCACCGCCTGGGCATTCCCGGCCACCTGCTGAATGGTCTCGTTGATCTGGCTGGTGATCGATGTCGCTGTGGACACAGAAGCGGCTTGTGCCTGTGCGCCGCGCGTCACGGTCGTGATCGTCTGCGACATCTGCTCCACCGAGCTGGCGGTATGGGTCACTGATTCTGTTTCCATGGTGATGCCGCGCGCCACCTGCTGAACGGTGGTGGCGATCTGGGTTGTAGCCTGCCCTGCCTGATCGGCAGAGATCGCCAACTGGTCCGAGGCGAGCGTAAGTGTGTTCGCGCTTTCCGCCACCCGCTGAACGGCAGAATGCAGGCTCTCGATCATGTCCTTGAAAGCCCGCCCCAAAACATCTCTTTCAGATTTTGGTTGGATACGCCCTGTGAGATTTCCCTTTGAGATCGAGTTGGCGGCATCAGCCATTTCCCTTTGATAACCAACGATCTGACGAATGGAATCAGCGAGGACGCCGTACTCATCACGGCTGACATAGTCGAGCGTTTGGTCGATGTCGCCCATTGCGAGTTTATTGGCTGTGTTCGCCATCGACCGGATCGGACGGGTGATCCCACGGGCGATCAAGAAGGCAGCCAATCCGATCAACAAGATCGAACAAACGATCATGATCATGCTGATATTGGCAAGCCGTGTGGCAGGTGCATACGCCTCAGAAGTCTGAACCTCGGTCACCAACCCAAGGTTTAGATCCGAAAGCCAGGTGTATGTGCCGATCACTTCCTTGCCCACATAGTTTTCATAAATTCCATTACCCGATCTGGCGGCTTGCAGTTCTTTGCTTGCAACCGTCTCAAGCTGATACACCAATTCTGCAGTCTCTTTGATCATTCCCTTTTCGCGCATCTCGATCACAAAGCGGGGCGATGTTACAAAAAAGCCATCGGAGTTAAGCAGGTAGCTTTCAGAGGTCTTGCCCGTTCTATTCTTGACAAGGAGCTGGGTGATGGAATTGATGGTGATCGTCTCTCCGATCACGCCCACGATCAACCCGTCCTTGGACCTGACAGGTGATGCAAAGACAATGATCGTATTCCCGGTGGCTTTGGAAACCAGCGGCTCAGAGATAACCACCCGGCCGGTGATCGCTTCTTTGAAATATTCACGGTCATGAACATCCAACGGTATGTCGTTGGAGATGGCAATGGTCTTCCCATCCAAACCTGTAAGGAATATCGTCTCGTAATTGCCCCACAGGTGGTAATACTGTTTGATCGCAGCATCCGCGGTCACCGGATCCATGGATGAGATCCTGGCTACGCCGGCAAGGGTTACGATATCCTGCCTTCTTTCGTTCGCCCATGACGATAGAAAAGTGATCTGATCCCTTTCCACAACCTGAAGATTCACATCGGCGGCATTATCCAAAGCGGACTTGGCAACGTAATAGCTGACAATGGAATTAACAAGGATCGGAAGTGTGCCGATCAATAAAAGGATCAGCAGCAGCTTGCCAAGAAAGGAATATCGGAGCGGGATGCGAATGTTCGATTCAACAGACAGGTTTGTGTTCATGGTAGTACCTCAGTCTCAATGTCTTTACGAGCTTATCTTCTTACAAATAAACCTTTATTTATTTTTGAAACTTAAACCGGGCGATCTCGTGCGATAACTGTTTGGCCATTTCCATCAGCGAGTTGGCAGAAGCAGAGACTTCCTCCACCTGGGCAGAGACATCTTCCGTCATTGCCGCCACCTGCTCAATGGATGCGGTGTTGGTTTCGCCGATCCGCGAAATGTTCTCAATGGACTGCGTCAGCTCTGATGAGTTTGCAGCCATTTCCTCTGTTGCCGCGGTATTTTCTTCGATCACGGCAGAGACCGCATCCACAGATTCCACAAGCTCTGAGGCCGCAGCGCTGACCTTTGCGGCCGCGAGACCGGCATCTTCCGCCTGCTTGTAAACAGACTCTGCCGAAGCCAGAATATCATCAAGCATGATGCCCGCGGAATTGGCACGCGCCACGCCGGCATTCACTTCATCGGCAGATTCTTTCATCGCGTTCACTGCTTCATCCACGGTGCGTTGAATCCCCTGGATCAAACCCGCGATCTCTTTCGTGGCCAGGCTTGAACGCTCTGCCAGTTTTCGAACCTCATCAGAGACCACGGCAAACCCCTTCCCCTGCTCTCCGGCGCGAGCCGCTTCAATGGCAGCGTTCAGGGCCAGCAAGTTGGTCTGCCCGGCAATATCTTGAATGGTCTCAAGAATGGTTCCGATCTCTTCCGAACGCGCGCCCATTTCCTTGACCTTCGAGGATGAAAGCGCCACCTTGCCGCGGATCACTTCCATGCCCATGATGGTTTCTTTGACCGTCCGGGCGCCGTCACGTGTATGGCTGGCCGCATTTGCCGAGTCGCGGGTGACCGCCTGAGCATTCTGTGTGACCTGCTCAATGGCAGTGCTGATATTCGATGTGACAAGGGAGGCTCTGCCGATGGCCTGAGCCTGTTCCTGCGCCCCACGAGCCACCCCGTCAATGGCGCGATTCAATTGCTCCACTGAACCTGCTGTTTTGGACACGCCCTCCGCTTGCTGAATGATCCCTGTCGTCACCTGCTGGGTGGTGGCAGCGATCTGATTCGCCGCATCGCCCGATTGGCTGGAAGCCATGGCCAGGGAACTCGAAGCGAGGGTCAACTCGTCTGCGTTCTGCGCCATTTTTCTGATCAGGTTCTGAAGGTTCTCCACCATGCTCGAAAATGCGAGTCCCAACTCATCTGCATCGCTGCGCGGAGTGACTTGAACGGTCAAATCGCCAGATGCGATCTGGCTTGCAAAGCCGGCCATTTCCTGCAAATACTGCACCGTGCTGTTAAAGCCCTCTCCAGCGATCCCCATTTCGTCTGAGCGCTGAACGAGATTCTCCTTTACCTGCTCTGAAATATTCCAGCGCAGATCGCCTACACGCAAGTTCTGCAACCCACTTGCCATCGCATGGACGGGAGTGCGGATGTTCCTGGTGATCACAAATCCCAACCAGGCAGAAATCAGAACCCCCAAAATGCCCGTGACCAACATCCGAATGGATGATGAATCAAA
Organism: Anaerolineales bacterium; assembly: GCA_017985935.1. GTDB lineage: Bacteria > Chloroflexota > Anaerolineae > Anaerolineales > Villigracilaceae > Villigracilis. The sequence continues at coordinate 9,734 of JAGNWT010000009.1, forward strand.
GGTGCGGGAGCCTTCCTGTTGGGATAGATTCGCAAGGTCCTGATTAAGAACGACCAGGTGATTGATGGAACTTTCCACCTCAACCTGACTGATGAGCGCGTCACCACCCACCACCCGATGCAGGGAATCTTGCGATTGACCATCACCAGCTTTGATGAGCAGGTCATTGATGATCGATTGATATTTTTCCCACGCGGCATCGAAAACGGCGAGTTCGGTTTTCTCTTCGGAGGTCAAAAGCGGGTTACTGCGATATTCTGAAATGATCTCGTTGATACGAGCAATTTCATCCTTGATGTTTTGCTCGACCTGGTCGTGCTGTTTTTGGATCACATTGCTGGGGTGGCACACGGCGCAATCCTGCACGTTGGTCATATCGGTCGTGGACCGTCCATGCTGCGGATCCTTGGTCTGTTCCGAATGACAAGCCACGCAACGGTCTATATTCGCAGCTTCAACACCTTCCTTTAGGTGATGCTCGCCTGTGGTCTCTGAAACATGACACACCCCGCATTGCAGATCGCTCTGGCTGTCTGCCGGTTTGGGCTCTGGAATTTGCAGATATAACTGCACATTGCTTTTTATCTGTCCGAGAAGGGCTTTTGCTTCCCCGAGGTTTTGAATGGGAATGGTGTGATCGACATACATACTCACCATTCCCTGATTCAACTGGTTGAGATCAAAGTAGCCGAAAGTGATGGAAGCAGCCATGATCAAAACGATGATAAAAAAACTTCCCCCCAATTTCAGACCTATGGACAAATTGCCCAGAATGCGATCCATACGAACCGTCCTTCAATAGCTGAAGGCTCCTGACATTACCCACACATTGAACTGTCAGACCGCCCCCAATTTCGCTTGGTAAGACTGCAAAATTGTGTTCAGAGCCTACACGGCCAGAGCTTCCAAAGATTTTTGTTCTTCAAGATTCAAAACCTTGCTCAACTCCAACAAAATGATGAGGCGATTTTCCAGGCGCACGATTCCCTTGAGAAATGCCGAATCCACCGAATTGACCAGCGGAGGCAAAGGCTCGATCGATTCGTCTGAGATCCTCAGGACCTCCGAAACACCGTCCACCACCACGCCCACTTTAACAGAACCCATCGTGACGATGATGATGCGGGTCTGTCTGGTATCTTCCTTGGTCTCCAGCGCAAAGCGGGTCCGAAGGTCGATCACTGGCAGCACACTGCCGCGCAGGTTTGTCACGCCCTTCACATAATTGGGCGTTTGCGGGAGCTGCGTGATCGCTTGCACCTTGATGATGCTCTCGACCAGCGCGATATTGATCCCGTAAAATTCATTGGCAAGCTCAAAAACCACAAGTTGCTGTTCCATGTTTTATCTCCAAGATCTTTGCGGTAAATTTTATGGGAGGATCTCCCCTTGCAGGGGAAACCCTCCCACTCGATCTATTTGGTCGATTCAGCACCCAGCTTGAAGCGGGCTACGATCTGCGCGAGCTGGCGGGCCATATCCATCATGGATGTAGCCGAAGCAGAGACTTCTTCCACCTGAGCGGAGACTTCTTCTGTGGAAGCAGAGACTTCCTCAACGGACGCGCTATTCTCTTCGCTGACGCTGGCGATGTTCTCGATCGACTGGGTCAACTCTGATGAATTCGCCGCCATTTCTTCGGTGGCCGCGGTGTTCTCTTCAATGACCGCAGAGACCGCATCCACAGCTTCTACCAATTCCGTGGCCGCTGCGCTTACCTTGGCCGCGGCTCCGCCTGCATCTTCAGCCTGCTTGTAAACCGATTCAGCCGCGACGAGGATATTCTTCAGCACCTCACCTGCAGAATTGGCGCGTAACACGCCGGCTTCCACTTCACTGGCTGAGTCTTTCATGGCGCCAACCGCTTCATTGACCGTCTTCTGAATGCCCTTGATCAATGCGGCGATCTCCTTGGTGGCAAGGCTGGAGCGTTCGGCAAGTTTGCGAACTTCATCAGCCACCACAGCAAAGCCCTTGCCCTGTTCGCCTGCGCGGGCGGCTTCAATCGCGGCATTGAGAGCCAACAGGTTGGTCTGGCTGGCGATGTCTTCGATGGTTTCCACAATGGCGCCGATTTCTTCGGAGCGCACGCCCATCTCTTCCACCTTGGTCGCGGAGAGTCCCACCTTGGTGCGGATGGCTTCCATACCGGCGATGGTTTCCTGCACGGTCTTCGCGCCGTTGCGTGAGTAGCTGGCAGCTTCAGCGGAATCTCTCGTGACCGATTGAGCATTGCTGGCAACCTGTTCGATCGCCGTGCTAATACGCGAGGTGACCTGAGAAGCCTTGCTGATCGCAGAAGCCTGTTCCTGCGCGCCCTTTGCCACGCCTTCGATCGCGCGGTTCATTTGCTCAACTGAAGCAGAGGTCTTCGTCACACCTGTGGTCTGCTGGGTAATTCCCTGGGCAACCTGTTGAATGGTGGTGGCGATCTGTCTGGTGGCGTCTCCAGATTGTTCTGAAGCAGAAGCCAGTTGCGCCGCCGCGGCAGAGACCGCATTCGCGCTCGAAGCGACCTGTCCAACCGCATCACGCAGTCCGGCGATCATCTTGGCGAAGGCATTTCCAAGTTCATCTTTTTCAGAATTGGGTTTGACCATCACGGTCAGGTCGTTGCCGGCAATGGATGTGGCGGCGGCGCCCATCCCCTGCATGTAATTGATCAACGCATCGAAAGCTTTGCCGATCGCGCCGATCTCATCCTTGCGCAGGCGCACCTTGTCTTTTTCAGCATCGCTCACATCACGGACCAGGTCACCCACCGAAAGCAGGTTGGACATTCTTGTCACGATCGCCAACGGGTTGGCGATGCTGTTGGCAATGACCAGACCAAATCCCATGGCGAGCACCACAGCCACTACAGCCACAACGATCATGATCGTGGTGGCTTGATCGGCAGCCGCAGTATTTCCATCGGCGGTCTCACCGGCTTGCGTAACCTTCATTACTTCCATCGCATCAATGCTTGCCTCAACCGCCTTTGCGCTGGCAAAAGCATCGCCGCGCATCAACACAAGAGCTTCATCACCCTTGCCGGCTGTGTACAGGTCCACGATGCGATCACGGTAGCCGACAAATTCTTCATAGGCCGCCTGATAATCGGAAAATAACTTTCTCATTTCATCGGTGAGGATCAGCTTCTCGTATTCAGCCGAGGTTGCATCGATTTCGCCGGCCAGTTCATTGATGGTGTTGATATATTTCTGCCCCTCTGTGGTATCCGGGGTCAGGAGCATATCACGCAGGTTGACCCGTGTCCGCTGAAAAGAGACAGACAGGTCAGCCAGCTGACTGATGGGCACGGTATTGTTCTTGTACAAACGGGTATCCGCCGCATCGATCTGGCGAATGTAAATAATTCCAATCACCCCCACCGCCGCGGTCATGATGGCAATGATCAAAAAACTGCCGATCAGTTTTACACTTGTCTTCAGGTTGTTGAGAAAATTCATTTGCGCAATCTCCTTTGTGGATGTTTCATTGACGATCAGGCATTAGTCAAATATTCCGGCAAAAAGTAACCGACGCAGAAACAGACGCCTGCCAAATTAATCCCATTGTATGAATGGAATTTTTTTTCATAATAAAAATCAAGAGAAGAAACCGTTAAATTCGTGTAAATCTTTTTTATGCAAAAAGCCCAACCACCGGGTGGTTGAGCTTTCAAATGATCAAGCCGGCTCGAACATCATGACCGGAATTTGAACCGGCAGCGATATCCACTCGGTCTGGTCAATTTTTTCAGCCAGCCCAATATTGAAGATGCAGTGCGGGCAGGTCTTCATTGCATCTGCAAGCAGGCAGCATTTGCAATTCGCGATATAGGATATGATCTTTTCTTCTTCAGTCATGGTGTTCTCCTTTCATAAATCATTGGTCAGGGACGCAGGCGCGTCCGCTTGATGTAAGTTATTCTACGGAAATCGCAAAATTCCATAATAAAAAAGAGGGGAAGAAGTCATTAAGAAGCCATGAATTTAGCCGTAAAAATTTAACCTGTTTTTTACGCGGACTATTAAGGAAGTGACTATACTTGGGGTTGTCGGACAACCTTTTCGTCCACGATTCGAGGTATTTGTGAACTCTTTCGAATACTCATCCACTGATACAGACCAACTGGAAGTTGAGCACAGGAATACAGAGACCGTATCTCCGGAACCTTTGCCCATTTCGGTTTCTGTGACGATTCCCCAGCCTGCCCCCGAGCCGAGCCCGGTGATCGAAGAGGAAAAGCCGGTCAGCGCGGAACTGCCCAAGGCTGCCCCGCCCGTTGAGGTGGAATCCTTCACGCAGCTTTCGAACGAGCTCACCTACTCCTGCCTGTTGCTTCCCCGATTTAGCGATCACTATCTCTCGGGCGATATTGTCAAAGACCTGGAGCTTTGGGTGAAGGAAGTGTGCATCTCATACGGATGGCGGCTGAACTCGATCACCATTCGCCCCGGATATCTTCACTGGCTGGTCACCGTTCCCATGACATCGAATCCCTCGAAGGTCATCAAGGTCACATGCCAGCAAACTTCACAAAAGATCTTTGAGTATTATCCGCGTTTCAAACGAAAGAACCTGTCTCTTGATTTTTGGGCTCCGGGATTTTCTGTTGTTCCCGGCAATGCGCCTCACACCATGGAGACCATCAACAATTTCATTTTGCAGATACGACGTCAACAAGGGATCATTTAAGTAGAGTCCGCTTGAACTGAGTCAATGCAAATCAGGTTGAACCACGCCCCCGTTTGGGGGCGATTCGTTTTGGGGGATTTAATAAAAATGCAAACCGCGCGTGAGATTCGATCCAGCCCTCAAGTTTTTCTTTTTTCTGTCGATGCTTGTATTGGAGTGAAAAGATTCTCCGGAGGCAGTTATGAGCGCGATCGCATCGACCGAAATGTCCAACCTAATGGCAGCCCATCGTCTGATGGAAATGGCGAAGGATTCCGAAGCGCGCCGCAAGGGAAAAAATGTGGATGGCAAATCTGCGCTGGAGTACATGGAAGAAGATCAGGCATTGATCAGCGATTCTGCCAAGGACGCGCAAAAACAAGAACTCCCCGCCCTGCCGCAGATCGAGAATATCAATGTCCGCCTTGCAGACCTGCACGAAAATAGATCAGGGCAGACCCGCCAGGCTCAGGTAGTCGTGCAGGAAGAACAAAGCGTTGAGATCGAGATGGAATTCAGCTATCGTCCCAACACACCCATCGAAGGTCTGGTGGTTCATAACCAACGCTACGCCGAGTCAGACCGTTATCTGTTCAAGTTCGCCGATGGCTCAACCTTCACCATCCTCGATAAATGGAGCAACAAGAGCACGACCGTTTGGGGCGACCCGCATGTGGATGTAAGCGATCTGGAAGGCAGCAACGACGGAGATTTCAAAGATCTGAAAGCGAGCGACGATGTCACCACTTTCATGCTGAGCGATGGCACGCGCGTCACCTTCAAAGCCAAGGATGCAGGGATCATCGAACAGGTGGATATCTTCAAAGGGTCGCAGCATGTGCGCGGGCTGGGACAAGCTTCTGAAGACTTTTCGCCCGAGAGCGGTCTGTTCTCCACCACTGTGTATCTGGATGGTGAAACACGGGCAAGCTCAACGCCCATGGGAGATGTGGTCCGGGCTGGCGGCGATGGAAATGACTGGTTCGATACGAGCAATAAACTCATTTGGGGCAAAACGACCGGTCCTGTCATCACCCAGCGACCGCCCGCCACGATGGAATTTTTCTACAAGCAGACCATTTCACAATCGGTCTCCATTTTGGCGCAAAAACTGGCAAGAGACGCCTGACCCGCGTTTTCAGCCTATTCAACTAAAAAATCGGGGGATTCACCTTGGCTAAATATTTTTAGCCAATATTTATATTCCTTTCACGGCCTCTTTACATGAGAACCCCCGGGGGTATGCTAAATTTACTCCGACAAAACCCCGTCCTGCATTAAGGAACAACCCGTGATCATTCTCACCCGTCCAAATGGCAAAACCTTCTTCATTAATCCGGAATTGATCCAGACCGTGGAAGCAACTCCAGACACGGTCATCACTCTGATCAACAGCAAGAAGCTGATCGTCAAGGACACGCCAGAACAGATCGCAGAGCGTTTCATTGAATACCGCAGAAAGACCCTCTCCCCTTTTGATGCTCAAAAGACGAATTAAAGGGAAACTCGCAGGCACAGGAAACTCAGGAGTACTTTATGGATATTGCAACGATTGTAGGTCTGGTATTGGCGATCACCGCGATCATGACAGCGCTGATCCTGGATGGCGGCTCGCCCGCTGAACTGTTTGCCGCTCCTGCCGCGATCATCCTCATCTTCGGCGGATCCATCGGCGCGACGGTCATCACCTCCCCGTTGAAGGTCGGGCTCAAGCTGCCTGTGTACATCATGCAGGCTTTCAAGACCAACAAGTTCAACACCAAAGCAGATATTGAACTCCTCACAAAACTTGCAGACAAAGCCCGCCGTGAAGGGCTTCTCGCTTTGGAAGAAGACAGCAGAAAACTGACAGACAAATTCCTCAAAAAGGGACTCATGATGGTGGTGGACGGCGTGGAACCTGAACAGGTATCTGCGATCCTTGAAAACACCGTGGACCAGATGCGCACCCGCCACAAGCAAGGCATTGGCTTCTTCACCGCGGCCGGCGCGTTCGCCCCTACCTTCGGCATCATCGGTACCGTTATGGGCTTGATCAGCGTTTTGAAACAATTGGACAATCCCTCTGCGCTGGGTGAAGCGATCGCTTCCGCCTTTTTGGCGACTCTGTGGGGTCTGCTCACCGCGAACCTGATCTACCTCCCTGTTGCCGGAAAGCTAAAGGCCAAAAGTGAAGAAGAAGCCCATAACCGCTACATGCAGTTGGAAGGGATCGTCTCCATTCAAGCGGGCGAAAATCCGCGTGTCGTACGTGACAAACTGATGGCTTATCTTCCTCCGTCTGAGAACAAAGGCGACGCGGATGCCAAGGCTGAAGGCAAGGCTCCGGCCGGAAACGCTGGAAGGGCACAGGCTTAACCCATGGCACATCGTAAAGAAGAACATGAAGAGCATCATGATGAGCGTTGGCTCGTCAGCTATGCCGACTTCATCACCCTGTTGATGGTGCTTTTCGTAGTGCTGTACTCGATGGGACAGGTCAACGTTGAGAAATACAAGCAGCTCGCCGAAAGTATGCGGACCGCGTTCTCCCTAGGCGGCGCATCTCAAGTCGTGGACAGCCAGATCAATCAGGCAGGCGGCACCAGTGAAGATGGAACCTCCAAGCCGATCGTTGTTCCCGGCATCCCTGAAGGTCCCACTCAATCGGAAGAAGTGGCCGGGCAGTTGACCGCCATGCTCTCTTCACAGAACCTGGGGAATCAGGTCAGTGTGCAGACCAACATTGAAGGCGTATTGATCTCTCTCAGCGAAAAGCTGGTATTCGCGAACGATCAATCGGATCTGCCTCCCGACTCCTTGCAAGTCCTCAACACCATTGTAGATATGCTGCGACCGATCGATAACAAAGTGCGGATCGTTGGACATACAAATAACATCCCTTCCACAAATCCGCTCTACCCAAGCAACTGGGAACTCTCGCTGGCTCGCGCCACCTCGGTCGCGAAATATTTGATCGGCTCCGGCATCGCCCCTGAACGGTTGATCATCTCGGGGCAGGGTGAATACGCGCCGGTCTTCCCGAACGATTCAGACGAGCACAGAAATCTCAATGCCCGGGTCGAGATCATCATTGTCTATAAAATCGATAGTGAGATCATCAACCTTTCTTCGCCGGGCATTATTCCATAACCCAAACTGGGAATTCGGAAAATTTTGGAGCACAGCTTATGTTAGATAAAATCTTGAAAGTTCTCAACGTAATTACTCAAGTCATTTTGATGATCACAGCGATCCTCTCGCTGGTCACCGCTTATGTTGTCTTTGCACCAGATGAACTTCCCAAACCATTCCGGCTGGTCTACGATTACGAAACCGCGTTCACCACACCTGAGGCGCACGCTGCCACAGAAGCCCCGGCGGCGGAAGAAACCACACATGAAGCAGTTGCCGTAGAGGAATTCAAACCCGGTGACGGCATCATGCTCAACATGTCCACCAAGATCATCAACCTGCTGGATCCCGGCGGGCGGAAGTACATCCGGGTGACCGTGGTGGTCGAATTCGCGCCAGATAACCCGGAATACGAAACCCTGCCGGAAGAGGAAAAGAACGCGTACCTGACCGAGTTCAATAACAAGCTCAATGCCCGGCTTCCCATTATGGATGACACGGTCATCACCCTCCTCTCCACCAAGACATACGAAGAGCTTTACACCGCCGAAGGCAAAGAGAAATTGCGGCTGGAGATCCAGGAGACACTCGCACAAAAAATGCCCGACCTGCACATCATTTCGATCTACTTTACAGAATTTGTGGTCCAGTAGCCATGTTAGCTCAATCAGAAATTGACGCCCTGTTATCCGGAGCCATTAACTTCGACCAGAAAGCTGGCGAAGATAATGTGAATGTGTCTGAGAAGTTAAATCAGTCAGGAGAATCTGGCGGGCAGGACGGCAAACACGAAAAGAAGGTGCAGCCTTATAACTTCTGGTCGCCGGCGCGCTTCTCGAAGGATCAAATGCGCGCGGTGGAATTGGTGCATGAAGACCTGAGCGAACGCCTCACCACTTCTCTGCCCACCTTCTTGCGAACCAATGTCCGCCCCCGGCTGGTACACATTGAGCAGGGACGTTTCCACGATTTCATCAAGGACTTCCCTGCCAACACATTGTTCCACTTGATCTCGCTGGCTCCCCTGCCGGGACACATGGTGTTGACCATGAGCCTCAACGTCAGTTACCTGATCCTGGAGCAGCGCCTTGGCGGAAAGATCGAAGGACGCTTCACCGAGCGGGCACTGACAGAGATCGACCAATCTCTGCTGCGCGGCATGGTGGAACACATGCTCGGCGATATGAAGGGCGCCTGGAGCAAGGTCGCTTCGCTTGAACCCTCGCTGGAAGACAGCACGATCAACCAGCACTGGGTGCAGATGATGATGGGCAATGAAAGGGTTTTGCTCTTGACTCTTGAGCTCAACATTCAAGGCATTACCGGCACCATGAGCATTGTCATCCCCTTCAATACGCTCAAGCCCATCACCGAAGTGCTCAACCCGCACATTTGGATCGCGGGACGCAAGGAACACCAACAGGACCCGGTGGCTCGTCAGATGGCCATTCAATCAACCTTGAGAGCCGTTGTCCCTGTCACCGTCATTCTTGGCTCCGTGGACCTCTCTCTGCAGGAGTTGATGGGTCTCTCGATCGGTGATGTGATCGAACTGGATACCAGCATAGACAGTCCGCTGGTCATCAAAGTGGCAAATAAAAAACAGTTTTATGGACGTGTTGGAAAATCTCGCAAGCGGCTCGGAGTGCAGATCACCCGTGTCTATCGTGAAAATGAAGAGAACCCGCAAGGTTATTGATAAGGAAAAAATCTAATGGACGATATCATTACCGAAACCCAGGAAATGCCCGTTGGCAAGACAACCGAAGCCCTCACCGAAAAGCAGCCCGCAAGTTCGGCCGGCTCTCCCAGCGAATCGAACATTGATCTCTTGCTGGATGTCACCCTGCGTGTGACCGTTGAACTCGGACGCACCCGCATGAAGCTGGCACAGATCCTCGAGCTGCAGCACGGCTCTGTGGTGGAGCTGGATAGACTCGCCGGTGACCCGGTGGACATCTTCGTCAATGACCGCATCGTGGCACGCGGTGAAGTGGTGGTGGTCGATGACAAGTTCGGCGTCCGCATCACCGAGATGGTCTCTCCCAATCATGAGAAGGCTTCCCTTCTATGAACCAGATCCTCGCCGGCATCAGAAAGTGGATCGATAACAGCAGCAGCAAGCAAAAACTCACGACAGCATTGACCGTGGTCGGAGTGCTTGCCACCGCGGCTCTCATGAGCATGGGCGGCACTTCGAGTGTTGCCCAAGATCCTCTCGGCTCGACCACTTTCTACTTCATCAGCGCGTTCGTCAAACTGATGGTGGTGCTCCTGCTCATTGTCGGCAGTGCTCTGATCTTCCGCCGCTGGCTGCAAACAGGCTCCAGTGGAAAGCCCGCCCGGCAAATGCGCCTGGTGGAGACCATTCGACTTTCTCCCAAACAGGCCATCCATCTGGTGGTGATCGGAGAGCAAAAACTTCTGATCGGCGCCACCGACCAGAACGTCGCTTTGATCTCCCCCATCGAAGATAACCTGTCCTCCGTCCTTGCTGAAGAAACCCAGCCCCAGCCGATCCTGGATTTTGGATCCATGTTCCGATCCATTAATCTCTCGGCGGGAAACACGCAAGCCAAGGAATAAGTTCATCATGAAAGCACCATCGTTTCCCAAACGCCGCACCATGACAAAAAGAAATTTCATCATCCTGGCCATGCTTCTGGGATTGTTCCTCAGCAGCTGCTCGGCCGTACCCGGCGTCTCATTGACCGTGGATGGGCAGGCTCCCGAACCCAAGCAGGTGACCTCGGGTGTGCAGTTGCTTGTGCTCATGACCGTGCTCTCGCTCGCGCCAACAGTGCTGATCCTTGCCACGTCCTTCACTCGTATCGTGATCGTGCTTTCGATGGTGCGCAACGCCATCGGCACCCCCACTGTGCCGCCCAATCAGGTCATCATCGGCTTATCCCTGCTGCTGACCTTCTTTATCATGGCGCCAGTGTACAAACAAATGGATGAAACAGCCATTCAGCCTTACCTGAACGAACAGATGGATCAGGCAACAGCATTGAAAGCGGCTCAGCTTCCGATCCGCGAGTTCATGTTCAAGCAGACCCGTGAAAAGGATATTCAATTATTCATTGACCTCGGGAATGAAGCGCAGCCCTCAACCCTCGAAGATATTCCCTCCGTGTCGCTCTTCCCGGCATTTGTCATCAGCGAGTTGAGAACCGCTTTTGCCATGGGCTTTGTGATCTACATCCCCTTCCTGGTGATCGACCTTGTTGTATCAAGCATCCTGCTTTCGCTGGGCATGATGATGCTTCCGCCATCGCTTGTTTCCCTGCCTTTCAAATTACTGCTGTTCGTGATGGTGGATGGCTGGTATCTGCTCGTGCAAAGCCTTGTGCTCAGTTTTGCAGGCGGCTAGCGAGGAATCATAATGACCGAAACCTATGTACTCACCCTTGGACAAAATGCGATCGTCATGTCGCTCATCCTTGCCGGACCGATCCTGTTGATCAGCCTGATCGTCGGCAGTCTTGTCAGCCTTGTGCAAGCCGCGACCCAGATCAACGAATCCACGTTGATCTTTATTCCAAAGCTGATCGGCATTATTCTTATTTTGCTGCTCCTTGGATCATGGATGTTGCAGCATGCAATGACCTTCACCCACTCGCTATTCGTCAGCCTGCCCAGCCTCGTCCACTAACCGAACGAAGGACATCATGACCATTCGTGTTGAAGAAATCATTCGATCTGTCTCAAGGCTAAAGCCCATGCCTTCCAACGTCTCCCAGATCCTCAGGGAGGTGGATAAACCGAATGTGACGATCGAGTCACTGGCCGGGATGATCGGGCTCGATCAGGTATTGACCGCTCTGGTCTTGCAAACCTCGAACTCGGTCTCGCTGGGATACGCCCGCACCTGCTCCTCTCTCACCGAAGCCATCATGCACATCGGTCTGCGCCGGCTCAAGTCCACGCTGATGACATCCTCTGCCACCAGCTTGATGGGGCGCGGACTCAGCGGCTATCAATTGGGCGCAGGTGAGTTATGGCATCACTCGCTGATGGTGGGTGTCACTTCCGAATGGCTCGCTCAGGTGCTGCGATATCAAGACTCAGAACAAGCCTATGTTGCCGGGCTGCTGCACGACATTGGCAAACTGCTGCTCGACCAGGCCGTGCTGTCCAATTACGCCGGCATCGCAGACTATGTTCAAAGGTATCATTTGCAACTTTGGCAGGTTGAGGAAAAGCTGATCGGCATTGACCATGCCCGGGTCGGCGGGCTGATCGCAGAGCACTGGAACTTCCCGGTCACCCTGGTGGATGCGATCCAATTCCATCACGCGCCGTCTCTGGCGCGTATCAATCAACGCCTGCCTGCCATTGTCAATCTGGCGAACTCATTCTCTGAAGATTATCAGGTCAACCGCTCGGAGCTTCTCAGCTTCCAGGCTCACCCCGAATCGATGACCATTCTGAAACTAACCCCCCAGGATGTTGCCAATATTAAGGTTAAAATGAAAGAGTCAGGCATCTTCCCTAACTTTGCGAAGGCCGCATAACCCATGAAACGCGAAAACCTGTCAGTCCTTATCCTGGAACCGAACGCCCTGCAATGTGACCTCATCAAACTGGCGTTGATCCGCCATCGTATGAATCCGATCATCTGCGACCAGCCTCTCGCCCTGCGCGATCGGCTGATGGAGAATACGCCGGATGTCCTGCTGATCGATACCCACCTGCCCGGGTGGAATGGACTTGACTTGATCGAGCAATTAAATTCCGAGGTTTTGTTGATCCGGACAAAAGTCTTTTTCATTTCGTCGCTGGCTTTTCCAGAAGTTGTTCATAAGGCGGCAAAAATGGGCGCTGCCGGATTCCTTGTCAAGCCGCTGGATCCTGACCTGCTCGTCTCCCGCATTCATACCAGCTTCAAATCAGCAAGCGGATATTTCCACTAACAAAACCTCACCTCATGTAGGATTCACCCATGCTTGAAGCCGCCAATCAAATCCATAAAAAAAAGATGCTCCTGATCGACGACGATCCAAAATTATTGATCGGTCTTAAAGCTGTCATGTCCCGCAAAGGTTACGAGGTCATTTCTGCCACCAATGGAAATGAAGGCATTCAACTGGCAAAGGATAATCACCCCGACATAATCATTTGCGACATCATGATGCCCCCTCCCAATGGATTCCAAGTGAAGAATATGATGCTGGGTGATGAAGCCACAGCAGACATCCCCTTTATTTTTTTGACGGCCCGCACGCTCGGCGCAGATAAGATCGCCGGACTGCAACAAGGCGCAGATGATTATGTGACCAAGCCATTTAATATCGACGAGTTGACTTCGCGGGTCGAAGCCATCTTGCGCCGCAACGACATCGGTTACCGGCACGGTCAACGAGATATGGAAGCCGCCCTCGAAAAAATGCGGCACAGCATCTCAGCCAATTTGGGACATGAATTCCGCACCCCGCTCACGGTCATTCTGGCAAACATGGAAATGGCCATGCGAGAGAAGTTTAAGGGCTCCACTGAAAATCTCGATTGGTATCTCGAAAGCAGTTTGAGCAGCGCGCAAAAGCTTTCCTCCCTGGTGGAGGATATGATCATATTGAACGATATCGATCAAGGCGGAATCACCCCGCTGACAAACCCCGCCGGTATGGACGTGGATGTAGAGGATTACATCCGGCACATTTGCGGGCTGTATGAGCACAAAAAACTCAATATCCTAATGTCCATTGAAAGCGGGCTGACAACCTACCTTCCACAAGAAGCCTGCCTCAAAGCCATTTCACATTTGGTGGATAACGCCTGCAAGTTCAGCCCCGAGGGCGCAAAGGTAATGATCGCCTTACGAAAGCATGGGCTGGGCGGCTGCAGCCTGACCGTTGAAAATGAGGGGTCCTTCATCCCAAGGGAATTACGCGAAAAGGTATTTGATCGTTTCTACCAGGTGGACCAGGGCGATGCCCGCGCCTACAACGGGCTCGGGGTCGGGCTGACGATTGCCCGCGCGGTGGCCAGAGCCTGTCGCGGCGATGTAAATATCCTCGATTCGGAGACCGGCTGTAAGGTCCGCATGACCCTGCCCTCCTTCAAATAGGACTGAAAAATTTAAGCCCAAAACACGGGCTGCAAGGGTATTTTGGCACTTGGCGCGCACACGGGGAAATTTACGCCATCTTTAGTTTTGCTTCACCCCCCATTTACGGACATAAAAAGAGGCTTCTAGTATTATCGCCTCAAGGATACGTGACTTTCTATGACTATTTCTGTTGCCCAGGCGCAGTTGTTCTTTTTGGCCTTCACCCGCATCATGGCCATCATTATTCACGTGCCTGTGTTCGGCGGGCAAGCCATTCCGTCACAGGTCCGTATTGGTCTGGGACTGATATTTGCCTTCGTGCTGATCCCCTGGCAGCCGCTCTCCCCTGAAGCCGTTGCCATCGGGACTTTTACATTTGGCTTGGCCATCGGCAAAGAGATCCTCATCGGAACGATCATCGGCTTTGCCGCCGACCTGGCCTTTGGGGCGATCCAGATCGCCGGCTCGGCCATGGGCATGGGAAGCGGTTTTGAATCCAGCCGCATCTTCAACCCCTCGCTCGGAGATTCAGGCTCGGCGTTCGATCAGATCTTCGTGATGACCGCCACCATGATCTTCCTCGTCATCAACGGGCATCACCTCGTGCTGATCGCCATTCAGAACACCTTTGAAGTGGTCCCGCTGAACGGAAGCCTGCCCTTCGATGGAATGCAATCCCTTTTGAAAGCCACAAGCGTTTTTATCGCCGCGGGCATCCACATGGCCATGCCCGTCATTGCCGCATTGATCCTGACCGACCTCACCCTTGGCTTGCTGGCCAGGGTCGCGCCGCAGGTGCAGGTTTATTTTTTGGGTCTTCCCGTCAAAGTCGTTGTGGCGTTGATCGCCATGGGAATGACCTTCGCCGCCATCCTCCCGTATCTGTCATCCCTTTTCAAGAACATGGCAGAAAGCATGATCGCGTTCGTGAACTGACGAGACCCCATGACGGATAAGACCGAAGCCCCAACCCCCCATCGGCTGCAGGAAGCCCGCGAAGAAGGACAAGTTGTCCGCAGTCAGGAATTGATCACTGCGGTTGTGATCCTTTCTGGAGCATACCTGCTGCGCGGTCCCGGCAGACAATTGGCTGTGAACTTTGAAGCAGTGATCGTGGAGACCATTGCAAAACTTCCCACCATTGAAGTAACCGTTGAATCACTGCGCGGAATGTTCTTCACCTTTGGGTCTGCCATCCTTCCCACACTGATCTTGATCATGGTCGGGCTGATGCTGGCGGGAGCGGTCACCACCCTCGGGCAGACCGAATTCTTGTGGGCCGGAAAAAAGATCGGGTTCGACGCGAAACGCATCAACCCGCTCGAAGGCTTCAAACGGATATTCTCCACTCACGGGTTGATCGAGCTGCTGCGGTCGCTCCTCAAAATCGGCTGGGTCTCCTGGGTGGCATACAGTTTTCTACGCTCGCGGTTTTTACAGCTCGCCTCGCTCACCCAGTTTGACTTCAAGACCTCAGTGGATACGTTCGTGGAAATTTGCGGCTCGCTCAGCATCCGTGTCGGCAGCATGTACCTTGTCATCGCGGTTGCAGATTATGCCTATCAGCGCTGGGATTTGTACAAGAACCTGCGCATGAGCAAGGACGATATCAAACAGGAAATGAAACGCTCCGAAGGCGACCCAATGCTGAAGAGCCGCATCCGCAGTATGCAGCGCAGAATGGCACGCGGACGCATGATGGCAAATGTCCCCAAGGCAACCGTCGTCGTGACCAACCCGACCCACCTTGCGATCGCCATTGAATATCACGAAGGTATGAAAGCGCCGAAGGTCCTCGCCAAGGGACCGTATCACGTTGCTGAAAAGATCGTCAAGATCGCGAAGGAGAATCGCATCCCCGTGGTGCAGAACATCCCGCTCGCGCGCGCCATTTACAAGACCATCGATATCGGGCAGGAGATCTCCTCGGACCTGTATCTGGCGATGGCCGAAGTGCTGGCCTATGTTTACAAACTTCGCGGCAAAGCAGCCTTTACGCCCAAGACCGCATCCGCTCAACACTCATAACTGGACATAGAGAATGACCACAAACACAATCGCACCCGCTCAAAATCCGATCGTCGCTGCTCTGCAAAATTTGCTGCGCTCGAAAGATATCGTCATGGCGGTCAGCCTGGTCGTTCTGGTCGGCATGCTGCTCATCCCATTGCCCGCCTTCCTCGTGGACCTGGCCGTGGCCATGAGCATCGCCGCTTCGATTGGCATCGTGTTGTTGACCATGTTCATCAAACAACCGATGGAGTTCTCTGTCTTCCCGACCGTGCTCTTGCTGATCACCCTCTTCCGCCTGGGTATCAATGTTTCGGTCAGCCGCCTGATCCTCTTGAGCGGTGAAGCGGGACAGATCATCAACACCTTTGGCAATCTCATCGTCGGCGGAAATTATGTGGTCGGCGTGGTCATCTTCCTGATCCTGATGATCATTCAGTTCGTTGTCATCAACAGCGGTGCCGGACGTGTGGCAGAAGTAGCCGCCCGCTTTACTTTGGATGCGATGCCCGGCAAACAAATGGCCATCGACGCAGACCTCAACGCGGGACTCATTGACGAGAACCAAGCCCGCCAGCGCCGCAAATTCATCGAATCAGAAGCGGACTTCTACGGCGCGATGGACGGTGCGAGCAAGTTCGTGCGCGGTGACGGCATAGCCGCCATCATCATCATGCTGGTCAATATCATCGGCGGTTTTGTGATCGGTGTGCTGCAACGCGGCATGGACCTGACCACCGCCCTGCAAACCTACGTTCTGCTTACCATCGGCGCGGGCTTGGCGATCCAGATCCCTTCGCTGCTGGTCTCCGCCGCCGCCGGTCTCATCGTCACCCGGTCCACTTCCGAGTCCTCTCTTGGCACCGAAGTCTCGGGGCAGATCTCGAACTTTAATGTGCTGGCCGTTGGAGCGGGTGTGGTCGGGCTGATGACCCTCGTGCCCGGGCTCCCCACCCTGCCATTTGTACTCGTAAGCTTTGGTCTGGGAGCCGCAGCCTTTTTTGTCAATCGTGAGCAGACAAGAGAAGTCGCCGCCCAGGAAACCACCTCCCTGCTGCCCACCCGCCCTGCCGAACCTGAAACCCCCGAGCAAATGCTGGAATTGGTGGTGGTGGATCCGATCGAGTTGGAGATCGGCTACAGCTTGATCCCGATCATCGACGAAGACAATCAGGATAATCTCCTGCGCCGCATCACCAGCATCCGCCGTCAATTGATGAGCGAAATGGGCTTCATCCTGCCTGTGGTGCGCATCCGCGATAACCTGCGCCTGCCGCCGCAATCGTACCGCATCAAGGTCCGCGGGCAGGAAGTAGCCGCCAGTGAGATCATGCTAGACCGTTTGATGGCCATCCCCGGCTCTGACACCGAAGACCCGCTTCAGGGCATTCCCACCTCTGAGCCCGCGTTCGGACTTCCCGCCATCTGGATCGGCAATAACGAACAGAATCTAGCCGAGTCAAAAGGTTACACCGTGGTCACCCCGCTGTCGGTCATTTGCACCCACCTGACCGAAGTCGTGCGCGGCAACGCTTCAGAATTGCTCAGCCGCCAGCTCGTGCAGGAAATGATCAACCAGCTTCGACAAAAGGCTCCCGCCTCGGTGGAAGGTGTCACTCCTGAACTGCTAAACCTCGGAGAAATTCAAAGCGTGCTACGCAACCTGTTACGTGAGCGCGTTCCCATCCGCGACCTGAGCGGAATTTTGGAAGTGCTCGCCAACAACGCCACCATGACCCGCGACCCGCATATTCTGGCTGAGGCCGTGCGCCAGAGCATGGCACAGACCATTTCCGGTCAATACAAGGACGAAGCGAACACCCTGCATGTCTTCACTCTTGCGCCGCAATTGGAAACCACCCTGCGCGCATCGCTCATCAACTCTGAAGGCAGCCCGGGCTTTGGCATCGACGCCGGCATGGCGCAAAAGATCCTGCTCAAGACCGGCGAGCAAATGGAAGCGCTCGCGCAGCTTGGTCACTTCCCAATTCTCATCTGCCCGCGCGAACTGCGGCTCGCATTTCGGCGGCTGGTGGATCAATCACTTTCCAATTTGATCGTCATGGCATTTTCAGAAGTTGGGCACGGAACCAAGGTCAAGGCGCATGGCATGGTCAAACTCGATTAACGACACCGCATAAGAGGTTTACATGATCACGAAAACTTTCAAATCCGAATCAACCATTCAAACCCTGCAGTTGGTGCAGCAGGAACTTGGCGCAGATGCCATTGTGGTTTCCATGCGCGAAGTGCCGGCGGGACCGGTTTGGAATCCGTGGAAGAAATCGGCGGTGGAAGTTGTGGCCGTCTCACCGAACGATGAACCTCCTGCGCGCAAACCCCAACCTCCTATGCAGATGCCCCCCGCGCTGGAAGCTGCCGAAGAGATTCCAGAGATCGAGTGGGATATCCCTGCCAAGAAGAAGACGGCAGCGAAGTTGCCTCCACCCATCAAGTTGAATCTGAACCCGCTTCCGGGTCAACCCGCCCCGGTAACTGAGCCCGTCCGAATGGCAGAACCAGCCGCCCCGTCGAATGACCGCTACTCTCCTCCGGCGTTGAAGAAGATCCAACAACAGTTGACCCAACAGGGCGTTGAGTCTTCGCTCATCGAGCGTCTGATGGATCTTTCAGCCGAGACACTCAGCCCATCCACTCTCTCAGATGTTGAGTCTTGCAAGCGCTCGATCGTGCAATTAATGGGCGCGGAACTGAGAGTGCAAAAAGGAGCGGGCGCTTTTGTTTCGAACAATGTGGTGGCTGTGGTGGGTGCAAGCGGAAGCGGCAAGACCAGCGTGATCGCCAAGCTGGCACTCTTCTTCCGGCAGGGGCTGCACAAGTCGGTCACATGGGTCTGCGCGGATACCGTCCGCACCGGCGCGATCGCTGAAGCGAAAGCTTACACATCCGCTCTGGGTCTTGACCTGAAACTGGTGTACACACCTCAGGATCTGAAGGAAGTATTGAACGGCGAACAGGCGAATGACCTGTTCCTGGTGGATACCCCGGGATACAACCCGTGTAACGAAAAGCAGATGATCGAACTCGGAGCCTTGCTCTCGGAGATGCCTTCACGCTGCACATATCTGGTGGCGCCCGCCACCACCAAGGAAGCCGATCTGTATCAACTCTCGGCATCGCTGGGAGTCTTCAATATCGACGGGCTGATCATCACCAAACTGGACGAGACCTACACCGTTGGAGGCATCTATAACTTTGCGCGCAAGAGCAACACACCGTTGGCCTACTTCACCAGCGGCAGGGAAACCTCGCGTAACCTTGAAACCGCAGACCCAATGCGGCTTGTCTCTGCCTTGTTCGGCAAAGAGTGGAACAAGTAATAAAGAGAGTATCCCGTGGCTGAAAACGAACTCCCTCTCGAGCGACAGGACCCCGCCAAGAATGCCAAAAAGGCAAAGAAGGTGGAGAAGCCCAAAGCCAAAAAGGAAAAGAACACGGCGCATGCGCCGCTGTTGGTGGAATTTACCGTCACCCTTTCGGTCATCATCCTGGTCATGGTCTTCTTCACGATCGTTGGCGTTTCGCTGGTGACCGGTACAAGCCTGCTCGATTTCGTGATCCGCACGAGCATTTCCCTGCTGATCCTGGGCAGCCTGCTCTTTTTGATCGCGCACCAGATCGCTTCTGCCATGAAGCCCAGCCGGGAAGAGAAAAAGCCGGAAGTACCGAATGAACCGAAGGAAACCCCGGAACTTGCAGCACCTGCGTCAGCAGAGGTGAAATAAACCATGGTCATGCAGCTGGAATCCACAGGTATTTTGGAGGAATTCTTTGCAAACCGTTCTCCTGAACTTCGGGAAAAACTGGTCTTGCAATCGGTTCCGCTCGTGCATTACCTGCTGGGACGGATGGGCATTACCCAGGAAAAGGGAAGTGATTATGAAGACCTTGCCCATCAAGGTCTGATGGGGCTGATCGAAGCCGTGGATCATTACGACCCGAAGTTCAACACCAAGTTCAGCACCTACGCGAGTTTGCGGATCCGCGGCAAGATCATGGACTACCTGCGCACCACCGATTGGATGCCGCGCTCAGCCCGTAAGCGCTCGCGCATGATCCAGAAATCCATCACCACCTTGTGGTCTGAAAATTTCCGCGAGCCCACCGAGGGCGAGATCGCCGAGCATCTGGGAACCAACCTGGAAGATGTGCATCAGGGCTTGGCAGATACGAACCGCGTACTGGTCTCACTGGATATGATGCTGGAAGGCGATCAAGGCGAGAGTGATGTTCCGCTCCACGAAAAGTATGGCGATGAACATCAAGAAAATCCGCTGGACATTCTCGAAGAGAAGGATATGGCCAACGAAATGATGAACGCCATTCGAGAACTCGATGAGCGTGAGCAGTTGGTACTTTCCCTGTATTACAACGATGAGCTAACTTTTAAGGAGATCGGCAAAGTTTTAGACATCACTGAGTCGCGCGTCTGCCAGTTGCACGCCCGCGCACTCGTCTCATTGAAAGCGATCATGAAGCATGAATAATATTCCAAAAGTATCCCTCGAAGATTCCCTGTACGTGCTTCAACTGGCACGCGAGACTGCGTTGGCTCAGAACCGCCAAACGCAGGCAAAACGCATGACCCCGCTGGTCGAGGAAATGCGCGGACTGGTAGCCAACCCGCCGCAAACCACCACCCCGCCTTCCACTGGTGTGATGGGACAGTCCGATTTCAAGACCCTCCTCAACATTTCACAGGAGAAGGTTGGTCAGCAGAACCAAAGCACCGATTCGATCACATCCGTTCTGGAACGCAATCGGCTGATCGGCGCAATGTCTGAAGCCAACATGTCAGATGTGGATATTGCCCGCCAGTTCAGCATGAGCCGCGAAGAAGTGCAGCTGGTGTTGAGTTTTCAGAAGAACAGGTAAGGAGACGCCATCATGATCAAAGGACTTTATTCCGCAGTTTCAGCCATGGTAATGAATGCCACCCGTCAGCAGGTGCTCAGCCATAACATTTCCAATGTGCAGACCCCCGGCTTCAAGCAGATCCTCACCACAGCCACCGGCTTCATGCAGGATCAGGCCGCGTACTCCAATGGGAACCTACAAGCCAGCCCGATCGAGTATGTTGGCAATATGGGGCTTGGCACCCAGATCGGTCAGGAATTCGTGGACTACGGTCAAGGCGCCATGCAGAACACCGGCAACCCGTTGGATTTTGCCCTGCAGGGAAACGGCTTCTTCACGGTCAAGACCCCCGACGGCAACCGATACACCCGCGACGGCAGATTCCTGCGAGACGCAGATAACACCCTCGTCACCGTGGATGGATTTCAAGTCCTCGATGATGGCGGGCAGCCGATCGAACTTCCCGATGGAGAGGTCTCTGTTTCTTTGGAAGGAATCCTCAGCGTAAATGGCACCGAAGTTGCAACCCTCGGCATTGGCATCTTTGACGACCCCGAAGCGGAATTGCAGCACACCGAAGGCAACCTGTTCACAGGTCCCGCCGCCTCCACAGGCGAAGGCGTAACGCAGGTGGTTCAAGGCTACCTTGAATCATCCAATGCCAACGTCTCACAATTGATGACTCAGTTGGTGGAAGTCGGGCGCTCATACGAAGCGGCGCAAAAGCTGGTTCAAAATCAAGACGAACTGTTGGGCAGAACCATTGCCTCCCTCGGCAGGATCGGATAAGGAGTCCTCATGCCATCTTATCTTTTTCACACGCTCAACATCTCCCGTCAGGATATCCTCAGCCACATGGTTGATCTGGATGTGACCAGCAGCAACCTTGCAAATGTAAATACAGCGGGCTATAAAGCCACCCGCTCCAACTTTCAAGAAATGCTCAACGAACAACTGAAGGAAGGAACCCTCATGAGCAGCACTCAAATGCTCACCATGCAGGGCACGCTGAAGACCTCTTCAAGCGCGCTTGATTGGGCGATCCAGGGCGAGGGCTACTTCAGCCTTACCCTGCCCGATGGCACGATCGGCTACACGCGTGATGGACGCTTTGCACTTGATGCAGACCGAAACCTCGTCAATGCCAATGGTTACCCCCTGGTTTGGGATGGCGAGATCGCCGAAGGCATGACCAACATCAACATCACCGCCAACGGCACGATCACCGCCGTGGACGCAGAGGGCGCCACCGTGGAGGCCGGGACCGTCCAACTGACCCGCTTCCCCAACCCCAGCGGCTTGACCGACAACGGCAGCAATATCCTGCTTGAATCTGATGTTTCGGGCGCGGCGCTGGCGGGCGACCCCGGCTCGGAGAATTTTGGAACCATCAGCGGCTACAAGATCGAGAATTCCAACGTGGATCTCGGTCAGGAATTGACCCGCCTGATCGCCCTTCAGCGCAATCTAACCATGTCGCTCAAGGCTTTCCAGCAGACCGACACGATGATCTCAGAGGCAATTAACCTTCGCAAGGCTTAATGTTTTCAGGAAAATAGCCGATAATGGTATTGTGAGTCCATTTACCTTGCAGGAGAACCCTACCCATGAAAATCGAACCTACTGGAATTCAACCGCTTTCCACAAAACCTACCGAAAACGCCAGCCCCGTTGAGAGAAGGGAAGAGCTCAACGAGACGGAGTCTGCTCTTGGCGGGCAGGATAAAGTGGAAATGTCTGAAAATGCGCGTTTACTGGCAAAAGCCCGCGCCGCTCTCGGCAACACCGAAGAGGTGGAGAACGAGCGGCTGGCCCTGCTCAAACAGCAGGTGCAAAGCGGCGATTACTCCATTCAGATCGGCGAACTCGCCCGAAAACTGCTATCGAAAATGTTTCCCAAGTAATCAGGCTCAAGGACTCCTGCAATGGTAAATCAAGATGAATTCACAAAAAACAAATACGAACTGGAACAGGTTCTTGTCATGCTCTTTCGAGCGTTGCAGGAAATGTTGACACTTTCAAAAAAGGAGCGGGTCTCTCTGCTAAGCGAACCCGACCAGATCCTGCAGATCGTGGAGGACAAGGAAGTTCTGCTGGATAAGATCAGCGTGCTTGAAGACAAATGCAGGCAGGTCGTTCAGGAGCTTTCGCTCTCGCTCGGCGTTCACCTCGAACAGACATCCATTCAGGCGCTTCTGCCCTACTTAAAATCTGAAGATGCCAGGCGCATCAAGAATTTGACCGATGGCATTTACACCATCACCAGCCAGGCTCGCGAGTTGAACCATGCCAGTCAGGCGCTCGCCATCACAAAATTGGATTGGCTCAAAGCCACGCAATCCTTCCTCATCGATATATTCCAACCCGAGGCCGGGTACCGCTCTCCCAAAGATGGGACAAAGCATCAGGAACCCGTGGCAGGCCTCGGCGTGGAAAGACGCGCATAGGGTAGACACATGCCAACCATCTCCTCCGGAATCACCACAGCACTTCAGGCAGTCCTGGCTCATTCGCAGGTTCTGGAAATCACAGAACACAACATTGCCAATGCCAGCACGCCGGGCTATCGCCGTCAGTCTGCGGTGCTTACGGCCGAAACACCCAACTCGATCAACGGCGCGGAATATCGCATGGGCGCCGGGCAGCACGGGAACGGCGTGACCGTTGACCGGATCGAGCGTTTTAGTGTTTCGTTCTTCGACAAGCGCTATCGCGCCGTTTCATCCGAAGCTGGAAACTGGCAGGCTCAAAGCAGCATTCTCTCACAACTAGAATCAGCGCTGGCAGAAATTTCAGACGACGGCGTGATCCCCAAGCTCGATCAATTCTGGTCGGGATGGGAAGCGCTTTCCAACGACCCCACCAACAACAGCCTGCGCTCGATCCTCCTGGACGATGCGAACACACTGGCAACAGGGATCAACCGCCGCGCAACCCAGATCAGCCAGATGCGCACTGACCAAAATCTGACCGTGGTAGGGCAGGTGGAGGAGATCAACTCGCTGGCCAGTCAGATCGCCGAGTTGAATGAGAATATTGCGCGGGTCATTTCGGTCGGTGAACAACCCAACGACCTGCTGGACAAACGCGACCTGGCTCTCGACCGCCTCGCAAAAATTACCGGCGCGGTTTCAACCGAGCAAAAGAACGGAGAAACTCTGGTCACCATTGGGGGGCATGTTTTGGTGGTCGGGCACGACACATTCAAATTGGAGACCCGTACCAACGCAGTGGACACCAGCATAGTGGATGTGCATTGGAGCGACGGACAAAAACTCGATCCGCCGAGCGGAGAACTGAAAGGCACATTAGACGCGCGCGACGGAACCCTGATGGATCAGTGGAGAGGATTGGACACCCTGGCCAATGGGTTGATCAATCAGGTCAACACCATTCATCAGACCGGCTACGGCTTGAACAACGCCACCAACATTCGCTTCTTCAACGGCTCCGATGCGTTGAGCATTTCAGTGAATCCGCTTTTGGATGCTGCGAGCATTGCCACGGCAAGCGCAGCCAACCAGGCCGGGAATAACACCATCGCCCTGCAGATCGCCGGACTGAAATCGGTCAAAGGGATGAAGGGCGGCACAGCCACCCTGAACGAGTTCTACAATTCGCAGGTCACTGATTTGGGAGTCCTCACCAACCGCGCAACAAATAACGCCTACCAGCACGGGTTGATCGTGCAGGCTTTGGGAAATCAACGTGAATCAGTGGCAGGGGTTTCTTTGGACGAAGAAGCCGCGAACATGGCAAAGGCACAGAAGGCATATCAAGCCGCCGCTCGAGTAATGACCGCCTATGACGACCTGCTCGATCTGGTCATCAACCGCATGGGTCGGGTCGGGCTGTAAGCCTGAGGAGATAAAATGAGAATCACACACATGATGGCCACGGAGAACGCCATTAAGAACATGGCAGACAATCTGGAAAGGGTCAGTAAATTGCAGGGCAAACTTTCCACCGGAAAACAATTTCAGGCGGCATCTGAAGACCCAACGAACGCATCGGCCAGTTTGAGCCTGCGCTCGCATTTGCAAACGCTCGAGTCTTACTCAAGCACCGCGGAGAACACCCGAAATTGGATGACCACCAGTGACAGCGCGTTTGAAAAACTGGAGCAGGTCGCCAACCGTGCCAACAACCTTGTCCTGCGCGGACTCAATGATTCTCTCTCGGGTAATGAACGAGCCAGTTCGCTGGCCGCCGAGATGCGAACCCTCGTCGATGAAGCGGTCGAGATCGGCAACACTTCACTCAATGGGCAATACATCTTCTCCGGTTATCAGGTGAATCAAAAATCCTTTGCGTTGAGCGACGCAGCCGCTCCCCTGCTGGACTTTCAAGGCAACCCATTTACACCCAAGACCGTGGCCTACACTGGAGACACCGGCAACATGCAGCGCAATCTCGGCCCAGATCAGGCGGTGACTTTGAACGTGCGCGGCGATCAGGCGATTTTGGGCTTTTTGCAAAACCTCATCCTGGCAACGAACGCATTGACACAGAACAACATCACCGATACCGGGAACCCGGCCACAGATCCTTTGACTTTGCAATCCGTGCTAACGGGATTAAAATCCTCACTTGAGACGCTCGACCAATACCGCACCTCCAATGGCGCAAGGATGCGGCAGGTCGAATCAGCGGCGAACTTCCTTGAGTCGGTCAAACTGGAGACGAAGAGCCTGCTCTCCGAAAAGGAAGACGCCAACATGGCAGAAGGCATTGCCCTGCTGGCAAATCAACAGACCACTTACGAAGCCGTTCTGGAGGTCAGCCAACGCGCGATCTCGGCGCTCAGTCTCTTCGATTATTTGCGCTAACCACCATTCGATCGGAGCCATCCATGCTGGTCATCTCTCGCAAGATCAACGAAAGCATCACCATCGGTGACAATATCGTAGTCACCATTCTTGACATTGAAGGCGATCGGATCAAGATCGGCATCGACGCCCCGCGTGAGTTGACGATTCTACGGCAGGAGGTCTTTCAGGCTGTAAAATCACAGGAAAAGATCCAGGAATTACTGGCCGAAGACAAAAAGTCTGAAAAGCTCGAACAATTGCGTAAACTACTGGCAGCAGAAACCGTGGATGTGGCGGTGGAAGAGCCCTCCACAAGCGAAAATCCGGTTTAGACAACCTTTGGAAAAACGCCCCTTTCACAGGGGCGTTTTTATTTTTCCCTAATTAATTTATTTATCCGTTTTTTGGTTTCTCTTTACGGCAGGTTTACAGTCAAAAGGAGGGTGGTGTGTTAACTTAGGCGGTGAGATATTAGAGAATTCACGGGACCCGTCTATGGAAATCATTTTTGATATCAACGAAGAAGAATTGCCGATCTTTTTGGCGGAAGTCGATGAACATTTGCAAGCATTGGACGACAGCCTGATCCGTCTTGAGAGCGGCGAGGCAGATCCAGAGCTTGTGCAAATCGTTTTCCGTGCCGCCCATACGATCAAGGGCATGTCTGGCATGATCGGTCACCAGCGCATGACAGACCTGACCCACGCGATGGAAACGGTTCTGGATGGTGTCCGCAAGAATACCATTCAGATCAACAGCCGATTGATCAATGTCTGTCTGGACGCCGTGGATCACCTCCGTATGCTGCGGAACGAGGTCAGCGAATCGCAGACATGCGATGTGGATATGAACGACATCGTCATCGCGCTGAAGGATTTGATCGGCGCTGATGAGAAAGCCCCGGCTGCAGGTCAGGTGTCGAATCAGCAGCAAGCCGCAGTGGATAGCAGCGCGAACTTGAAGGTCGATGCTCCCAAAGGCACATTCCATGTGCGGGCGAAGATCGATATCAAGAGCATGGCATCTGCCGCGCGCGCATTCCAGCTCATGATGGCGCTGCAGGATGTGGGCGAAATTCAAGAAATGAAACCCACCCAGGCCGAGATCGAGTCTTCGACCGCCATTGAAGATTTCTCGGCGGTGGTACGCAGCGAGCAGGATTTTGAAGAGATCCGCTCGGCGCTCATGAGGATCTCGGGGGTGAATGAGATCTACATCAACGGCAAGTCTGTGCTTGCAGATGAAGCAGAGGCTTCAGTCCCCGAACCTCAAGCGGAGCAGGCTGAAAGCCCCGCAGCCACCCCCGCCGCGGGAAAACAATCTGCGTGGGCAAAAGATATCTCGGGTGAAAGACGGGCTCATAATCCGTTCGGCAGACGCAACACAGATATGACGATCCGCATGAACGTGGAACGGCTCGACAATCTTGTGAACCTGGTCGGGGAATTGATCACAGACCGCAATCACTTAAAACAGATCCACAGCCGCCTGACCCGCATGAACAGCAATTACGACAAGATCTCAGAGACCATCCTGCACCTTGGGCGCATCACAGACGAACTTCAGGAAGAAGTCATGCACATCCGCATGCTTCCGCTTTCAAGCGTCTTTGGGAAGTTCCCGCGCATGGTGCACGATATGTCTCGCAAGGTCGGCAAGAAGATCGATATCGTCATCCGCGGCGAAAAAACCGAAATGGACAGATCCATGCTCGAGGAGATCAATGACCCGTTGATCCATCTTGTGCGGAACTCGGTGGATCATGGAGTCGAATCTCCAAGTGACCGCCTCGCGGCTGGCAAGCCTGAACGCGGCACGATCACCCTCACAGCCCGCCACGAACAGGGGCGCATCATTCTGACCGTCGAAGATGACGGCGGCGGGATCAATGCCGCCAAGCTGCGGGCAAGCGCCGTGGAAAAAGGGATGATCACCCCGGAAGAAGCCGCTCTCTTAACTGAGGAACAATCGGTTGACCTGATGTTCATGGCGGGACTTTCCACCGCTCAAAAGGTGACGGATATTTCCGGGCGCGGCGTTGGGTTGGATATCGTGAACAACAATATTCAACGCATCAACGGCTCGATCAGCGTGGAAACTCATCTTGGGCGCGGCACATCTTTCATCATCACCCTGCCGCTCACCCTGGCGATCGTCCCCTCCCTGCTGGTCAAGGTCAGGCAGACCACTTTCGCGATCCCGCTGGTCATGATCACCGAGACCTTCCTGCTCAAGAAAAGCGAGATCAAATACGTGTACCAAAAACCGGTCACCATGCTGAGAGAAAGCGTGCTGTCACTGGTGAAGATCTCTGAGGTCTTTTCTCTGCCAAAGATCGAAGCCGGCACGCAAGACACCTTTGCAGTGGTTGTGCAATCTGGCAAGCAGCGCATCGGGCTGGTGGTGGATGAACTTGTAGGCGAAGAAGATGTGGTGGTGAAACCGCTCGGCGCTTTCATCGGAGATATCCCCGGCATTTCAAGCGCAGCCATCCTCGGTGAAGGTCAGGTGGCCTTGATCGTGGATGTGTTCGGTCTGTTCAAATTAGCCGGAATCTAAACCAAGGAAAAATTTATGATAAAGGATACAGCACAGTTCGATCAGGAACTTATGAAAATGCTGACGACCATTACAGGTGAAGGCATAAAGAACGCGGCGGTCGGATTCTCAGGGATGGTGGGACGCAGCATCGAAGTCAGCAACCCAAAACTGGAATTGATCCCGCTGTTGAACATTCCCAAGATCGTGGGCGGGTTGGAAGATGATGCCGTGGGCGTGTACCTGCGCTTTGAAGGCGACATGGTCGGGCAGATCATGATGATCATCCCCTACACCAAGGCACTCGAACTGGCAGACCTGTTGATGGGTGTGGATAAGGGCGTTACCAAAACCCTTGGCTCGGTCGAAAGATCGGCCCTGGGAGAGCTCGGGAATTTATGCACCTCCTTCTTCTTGAATTCCATTGCGAAATCGGTAAATGCGAGTTTCCGTCCCAGCCCGCCCGCCGTGATGGTGGATATGGTTGGCGCGATCCTCGATATTGTGGTGGCAACCGCGGGAGGCGTCAATGAACACGTTCTCCTGGTACACACCAACTTTATGGATGGTCCCCGTATAGTGGAAACGGACTTTTGGATCATTCCGGATATGAAAGCCCTCGGACAGTTATTACAAAAGAAGACCACTCCATGAACAATACGATCACTTTGGGCTTGGGCGAAAAAGCCATCAGCCGCGACCCGCAAGACATCCTCGTGGCCTATGGGTTGGGTTCCTGTTTGGGAATCTCCATGATCGATCCTGCCATTCACGTGGCGGGGTTGGTCCATGCAGTATTGCCAGAAAGCGTAAACGGCTCAGAAAAAGTGGACCCGGTCACAAGTTTCAAATATGTGGATTGGGGCATTGAGAACCTGCTGGCAGGAATGTTGAAGGAAGGGGCGAATAAAAGCCGCATCGTGGTTCGCATGGTCGGCGGCGCCAACATTCTTATCGCACCCGGACACACGAACACTTTCGATATCGGAACGCGGAATATCGAAAAAGCGCGCATCACCTTCCAGCGCTTGAACTTAAAGGTCGCCGCCGAAGAAGTGGGTGGAAACACCGGGCGGACCGTCCGCGTTTACGTCGCCGATAACCGCGTCACCGTGCGCGTCATCGGCGAAAAAGAACATGACATATAAAACTGAAGGAGTAACAGTATGGCAAAAGTATTGATCGTGGATGATGCAGAATTTCTGCGGGTGCGCCTGACCAAAATGCTCAGCACCGACGGCTACGAAGTCTTCCAGGCAGAGAACGGACTCAAGGCTGTTTCAAGCTACAAGGAACTCCACCCCGACATCGTGCTGATGGACGTCACCATGCCGGAAATGGACGGGCTGACGGCGCTCAAAGAGATCGTCGGGTTCGACCCCAAGGCGCGGGTCATCATGCTCACAGCGCTGGGGCAGGAATCTGTCGTGCTCGAAGCTGTCAAATCGGGCGCAAAGGATTTTGTTGTGAAGCCCTTCGAACAGGACCGCGTAATGAAGGCGATCACAAAGCTGCTGGCATAGAGCAAATATGACCGACAACGGCAATATCCCCAAATCGCTGCGTGTGATGGTCGTGGATGATTCCGCGTTCATGCGATTCTCCATCATCCAGCAGCTCAACGAAGACCCCGAAATACAGGTTGTCGGTTCCGCCAGTAACGGCAGGGAAGCCCTGCGTCTCATCCCGCAATTGCAGCCGGATGTCATCACCCTCGATGTGGAAATGCCCCATCTGGACGGTCTTTCCACCTTGCGCGAGATCATGAAAAACTTCCCGCGGCCGGTCATCATGGTCAGCAGCCTCACCAAGGAAGGCGCATCAGAAACCATTCAAGCTCTGATGTACGGCGCGGTGGATTTCATTCCCAAACCCGACAACCGCCTTGAGATCCGCACCGCAATGAGCGAGATCATCGCCAAGATCAAACATGCGGCGAAGGCTCGTGTCAAACATGCCACTTCCTATCTTCTCAAAACATCCTCCCCTTCGGCATCCAGCCAGGGAGACAAAGCGGTCCGACCGTACTCGAAGCAGGCTCCGGTTATTCTGATAGGTTCCTCCACGGGCGGGCCCGGAGCGCTGAGCGAAGTAGTCCCCGCGTTGCCTGCCAACCTGCCCTCACCGGTGGTCATTGTGCAGCACATGCCGGCAGGATTTACACGCTCGCTCTCAGAAAGGCTCAACACCATCTCGCAGCTAAAAGTGAAGGAAGCAGAGCCCGGCGACGCGCTCATGGTTGGCCAGGTATTGCTCGCCCCCGGCGGCTTTCACATGACCTTTGACGAAGACGAGAAAGTTGTGCTCAACCAGAAACCCGCCGTGCACGGGGTGCGCCCCGCGGTGGATGTGACCCTCAATTCGCTGAACAAGCATTTTGGCAGGAATATGATCGGCGTGATCCTGACCGGCATGGGCAGCGATGGCGCGATCGGAACATCCATCCTGCACAGCGCCGGCGGATATGTGATCGCAGAAGATGAAAGTACCTGCATTGTTTGGGGCATGCCCCGCAGTGTGGTTGAAGCCGGGGCGGCTAGCATCGTCCTGCCGCGCCCCCAGATCGCAAAAGGCATTGAGAACGCGATCCGCGAATTGACATCAACAAGGTAAGGAAAATAGTTATGGATGCTGAAGTTTATTCACAGGTAAAAACATCGATCAAACGCACGCTCAAGATCGACCTTGAAAATTATAAAGAAGAGCAAATGAAGCGCCGCCTGGACTCCTGGCTCGTCCGCTCGCGCATCTCCAATTGGAAGGATTATTTCAATCTGGTGGTGACCGATGACGCCGAGATGGAACGCTTCCGCAATTACCTTACCATCAACGTGACCGAATTCTTTCGCGACCTGAACCGCTGGGACAATGTCCGCAAAGACATTTTGCCTTATCTGCTAAAAAATTGCGGAGGTGGTCCCATGAAATTATGGAGCGCGGGCTGCTCCACCGGAGCCGAAGCCTACACCCTGGCCATCCTCATGGACGAAGCCGCGCCCAACCAGAAGTATTCCATTCTGGCGTCTGACCTGGACCGCGGCGCTCTGTTGAAAGCCAAGGCACGCGGACCTTACTCCCCGGAAGATATTCGCAACCTTACCCCTGCACAGCGCCAGAAGTACGTCTCCCCCATTGCCCCGCACTTTGCGAACGAGAAATTGCAAAGGAACATTCGCTTTCAAGAGCAAAACCTCCTGGAAGAGCCCTTTGAAAATAATTTTGACCTGATCGTTTGCCGCAATGTGGTGATCTACTTTACGACAGAGTCAAAAGATGTGTTGTATGAAAAATTCTGCAAGGCTTTAAAGCCCGGAGGTGTCCTTTTTGTGGGGGGCACCGAGATCATCTCTGGTTCATCCAAATTTGGCTTCGAAAATTTCGGGATCTCGTTTTACAGAAAAGCTTTATAGAAGGTCCCTTAACTGCAACAAAAAAATCTCTCGAACAAAATCCCATTTGGGAAGTCCTCATACCTTTATGGAGGTGAAATGTGGATGTGAAATTTCTAAACCCGTTTATCCAGGCAGCCGTTGAAGTGCTAAAAACAGAAGTGGCAGCCAACCCTGTTCGCAAGGATATCACCCTTCAACAGTCATCGCTGACCTCAGACGACATTACTGTGTTCATCAACCTGATCGGCGATGTGTACGGCGTGGTCATGTATGGCATGTCCACTACGACCTGCTTGAACATGGTATCCAAGATCCTCGGGCAGGAATTCAAGGAATTTAACGCGCTCGCTCAAAGCGGCGTGGCAGAATTGGGGAATGTGATCAGCGGGCAGGCTACCATCCGCTTCTCCGAATCTGGATTCAAATCGAACATCTCGACCCCCACGGTCTTGAACGGCAATGGAGTTGAGATCTCAACTCTTGATTTTCCCCGCGTTGTGGTTCCGCTTGAAACCCAGTATGGCGTGCTAACCGTTCATCTGGCATTACGCGAAAAGAAGACCGGCGAAGCTCATCTCGCAGATAATTTCATTTCCTCGATCAAAGCCCCTGCGGCTCCGCAGGATGCTTCATTACCGCCCCTCGCCACCGGATAAACAGGAGTGAAACATGAATGTTAAGTTTCTAAACCCTTTTGTCACCGCCGCCCATGACATCCTGCACATGGAATTGCATGGACCGGTTCAGCGCGGAGAGTTGAAATTGGAGAACGGTCCCTATCGCACCGATGATGCGACCGTCATCATCTCACTGGTCGGCGCTGTAGATGGAACGGTCTTCTATAGCATGTCTAAGGAATCTGCCATTCAGTTTGCATCTGCTTTGATGGGAGAAAAATTTGAGGGGCTGAACGCGCTTGCCCAGAGCGGCATCGCCGAGTTGGGAAATGTCATCACCGGTCAGGCGAGCATGAGACTGGCTGAGGCCGGCTTCGAGTCGAACATTTCCACGCCATCTTTGCTGATCGGCAAAGGCGCTTCGATCTCCACCCTTGAATATCCGCGCCTGGTGGTGCCTCTGACCACAGAGGCAGGCTCACTTACCATACATCTTTCACTTCGTGAAAATTTACAAACCAATCTGAAAACACCTCAAATCGCCATCCCTGCTGCTTTTGAAACTCCGACCCCCTGAGAGCGTTAAGGGACGATCCCCGCGCAGGCCACACCATTCTTCGGAGCGTTGATCTTCTCCAATTTCCAGGGACCGTTATCCAGCAGGATGCGGCAGCTCAGTTCACCCGTCTCTGATGGGTTTGAAGCGGTTAGATACACTTCCGTGCCGCTGTCGATTCGGAGTGTCTTCGACCAGGGAACGGTCACCGTGGACGGTTTATCGATCACCACGTCACCAGCCCGCAGGGTGATGTTGGCGTATCCGCCCGATGCTTTTACTTCAAAAAAGACAAGGCGGCTGCCCTCAGATGGTGCAAAAACCCCCAAAGACGTTAAAAAAGCAATAGCCCCGCCCACAAGCGCCAGCACAAAAATCACTTGCAGGGCTGATTTCGTTCTGTCTGACATATCTGTGAGCATGGGCTATTCTCCTGTTTTTTCTTGTGATTATATATCAAGAGGGGGGCTTTTCAGCACTGTTTGTGATTATGCAAGGTAAATTTAATGCGGTCTTTACGACCAGCCCTCAAGTAAAGCAGGGGTCTGCCGAAACTAGAAACATGATCGAAAAATTGAATATTTCAGAACAGCACTAAGGAGGTGCTTATCGCGTAGATCGCCCGGAAAACCCACCACATCGTCATAAAAGTCCGTATCCGCAACAAATCGTAAGACCAATCGTCAAAATCAAAAAAATAGGGGAAGGATCCCCTACCTATAATTCAAACATGGAGGTTTGAAATGGCTACTGTAGATGTCACCCGCATTGCTTCAAATATCGGCGCTCTGAATTCCCTCAACTCTCTGACTGGTATCAACGCCAAACTGGCGACCCATCAGACTCGTCTCTCGACCGGCAAGCGCATCAACAGCGCTTCCGATGACCCCGCCGGCTTGACCATCGCCACCAAGATGCTTGCCCGCTCGGAAGGTTTGAAAGTTACGCTCGACAACATCGGTGATGCCAAGAACATGCTCTCCGTCGCCGAAGGCGGCTTGAGCAAGATGACCGACATCATCGTGCAAATGCGCAATAAGGCTGAGCAGGCTGCTTCCGATACGCTCGGTTCTTCAGAGCGCGCTACGATCCAGACCCAGCTTTCGTCCTATGCTCAACAGCTGCAAGACATCGTTGACCAGACCAAATGGAACGGCGTGAAACTGCTCGACATCACCACCGGCACCAAGCAATTCCAGACCGGTGTGGATGAAGGCGAAACCACGACCTGGAGCATGGCTTCCAACCTCGCCCCCGCTGGTTTGAACCTCTCCGCCAACCAGGTTGGTGATGCGGTCTCCGTCAGCAGTGCAGACACTGGCTTTGTCAATGTTGGCGCAGGCGCTCAGGTTGTCCAGGGCGGAACCTTGGGCAACATGACCAAGCTTACGACCGGTGGATACTCCTTCGAGGTTTTGGGCAAGGCTACCGATGCCACCCACGGTTCTGCGACCGCCTCCACCGCTCTCTTGACCGGCGTCTCTGGTCTCTCCACAGCCACCACCGGCACAGCCGCGGCTGAAGCATCTGGTCACTTCCGTGTGACGATCACCGGCAAGGATGATACTCTTGACACGATCTCTTACAAGGTTGAAAACCTGGATGACAATACCTGGGGCACCAGTGGCTCAGTGACAGTCAGCGGTCAGTCTTTGGCAGATGCTGCAGGCACAATGATCGTGCAAGACAGCGCCACCGCTCTCAACCACCACCTCGGTGTTGAGTTGAACCTGGTCAGTGGTCGTCTCGGTCTCGTGGTCGGTCAGACCATGGAGTACGAGTACATCAAGCAGGGACAGGCCAAGGTTGAGATGAATGACGGCTCCGGCGTGGCGATGGAAATTGCCAAGAACGCCACCGGCACTCAGACAGGAACCTACGCCTACGTCACAGCGAACAACACCGCTGATTACAACTCCGGTCGCGGCGCGACCATCCGCCTGAACGCAGTTGCAAGTGTGTCCGTTGGTAACAAGGCTGCCTTCACCTACAAAGCGGACAATCGCTACCTCGTGGACGTGTCATCCGCTTCCAAGGCTGGTGCTTACATGACCACAGCGAACAACGCTCTCGACAAGGTCACCAGCGCGATCTCTGACCTCGGTTCTCTGATGGCTCGCTTGACCTTCAAGGAAGACTCAGTCGCTACAGCCCAGGTCAACGTGGAAGCTTCTTACAACCGCATTATGAACGCCAACATGGCTGAAGAACAGATGAATGCTTCGAAGTTCTCCATCCTGCAACAGACGGCGATCGCGATGCTCGCGCAAGCCAACCAGGCTCCGCAGAACCTCCTCAGCCTCTTCCGCTAGGATGACGGGACCTTCATAGCAAGCGATACGAATTCATTGGGGAGGCGCCTCCGGCGCCTCCCCAACAACCCTTCAAGGTAAAGTAATTTCTTGAGGCGGCCCAAACAAAACGAAGGTGAACCATGGCAACAACGATCACATCCATAGATGCCTCGATCAAGAACCTGGCAGTCCCATTTCAGACAGCGATCAAGACACAGATCGAGTCTGAAAGTGCGCCGCTTAAGCGGATCCAGGTTTTAAAGGATAGTATCGAAGTTCGCAAGGGCGTGTACACGGATGTGAAGACCAACCTCGACGCGCTGCAAAGCGCGATGCAGGCCTTGATCAGTTCGCAATCGACCTATGGTCTCACCAGCACATCAAAATCAAGTGTGGTCCCTGCCACCAGCGGCACGACCGTCCTCTCGATCAGCAAGACCAGCGAAACAGCCGCCGCAACCGATTACGATTTTTATGTCACCAAGCTTGCCAAGGCTCACAGCCGCGCAACCGCCGCCGCAGCCAGCCCGGATATCGCCCTTAACAAGAGCGGAACCTTCTGGATGGGCGGAACGGGCACAGCCAACCTGCAAACAGAAACTGAGCCCGGCGTGTACTCGGACTTTGTGGCATCCACCTCCCTGACAGCCGCCTCTGCCATTTCGGCAGCCAGCGGTCAAAAGGAACTTGGCACCGGCACCTACACCCTGCAGGTGCGTGACTCATCCAGTGTGCGCCAGTTCCGCCTGGTTGATGCTGATGGTAACGCGGTCTCTGTCCGCAAGTCTGACGGCTCCACCGGCTACACCTCTGAATGGCAGACCATGAACGATGGTGTGTTCGATACAGGGCGCGGACAATCGCTCACCCTGAACAAATCCGGCGGATTGGAAACCACAAGTTTCTACTACACCGCCAAAGGCACATCCATCTCGATCAGCACCAGCGATACCCAGCGAAGCATCGTCGCCTCGATCAACGCCGCTCTTCAACCTGAAGGGCATGATTTCAGAGCTTCGATCGTTTCCAACCAATTGGTACTCACCTCCTCGCAGACCGGCGCGAACCACTCCATGATCTATACCGATGGAGCGAGCCTGGGCTTCAACACCCTGCTGCAAAGCGCGCAGAATGCCGAGTTCACGGTCAACGGGATGAACGTCTCCCGCGCCAGCAACGCCAACTTGACCGATGTGGTCGATGGGCTCACCATCAATCTGGCTGGCGACGCAGAAGGCAAGAGCGCCAGATTGAGCGTCACCGCGAACAACGATAAAGCCCTCGGATTGATGAACGCGTTGGTCACAAAATTCAACGCATCCATCACACATCTGAAAGACAAGATGGCATCCACATCCAAGACCGAGAACGGCAAGACCACCTACACCCGCGGCCCACTCAGCGGTGAAACCGTCTTCAGCAATTTCCGCTCAGACATGCTCTACCGCATGAGCCGCAGTTACACGAACACCGGAAATTACAAACGGCTTGAAGAAGTCGGTCTATCCTTCGATAAGGATATGAAGCTGACCCTGGACAGCACCAAGTTCAGCGATGCGATCAAGAACAACAAGGCGGATGTCACCGCCCTGTTGGATGCGGGCATGGGTGAAATGAACACCATGCTCTCACGCTACACCGGCACCAGCGGACTGCTTACAAAATCCTTGAGTTCCTTTGAGACCCAAAGCAAGGATTACGATCAACGCATTGCCAAATACAATGCCTCGCTCGAAATTCGCAAACAGTCCCTGTACAACCAATACATTGAATATCAGGCACAACTGGTTGACCTTGGCAATACCGCCACCATGTTCGGCATCAACCTCGGCTCGAACGTAAACACCTCGGGCTAGATACTTGACCTGAAGATTCCAACATCCAAATCTTGAAAAATTTTCAAGGCTGGAAGGATCGTGAACCATGAACGAATCATCCATAAAACCAATCAGTGGAGTACAGCTTTCGGATGGCAGCGCCATCTCCCGGGCGCTGGCGGCGGCACAAGCAGAATCAGCCGCGCAGGTCCGTGTGAATGATGCGGCGCACAAGGCCAGTTCGCAGGTCGAGACCAAGAAGGCAGCCAACGAACTCGCAAGCCTGGCGAATGTATCCATCCATTTCCGTGTGGATGAAGCGACGAACAATGTCACCGTTTTCCTGGTAGACAGAAAAACCAAAAAGGTTTTGCGCTCCATCCCTTCCAATGAACTTCAAAAGCTCCAGATCAGCGATCTGTTAAAGCTCACCATTTGATACAGGTCCTGTTCTCCTGTCAGGCAAAATCACGCAAGGTCGCACATTGCACCCCTGCGGCTCTGCGTCTTTGCTTTAAAAAGCAGGATCAGTGCAGACCCGTGTAAACAAATGAACCAGAAAATTTTTATGCCGAATTAATGTAGCTTTACTCAAGTTCGACACGGCATAGCCGAAACTGATAGTGTAAGAACAAAATAGCATTCGCGAAAATACCGAGGATTCAGACCATGTTTCAAACAGCTTATCGCAACCAATATCGGCAACAGGATGTAATGAACGCCAGCCCGCTGCGCCTCGTCATCATGACCTACGATCTGGCGATCCGCTCGTGCGAGCAGCAGGATTTCGGAAAAGCGATCAAGACCATCAGCGCGCTGCGCGATGCCCTTGACCTGGACTATCCTGAAGTTGCCGCTGGTCTCTTCCGCTTGTACCAATGGTGCCTCGATTGCATTCGCAAAGGTGACTACAACTCCGCGATCACCACCCTTTCTGAGCTGCGCAGCGCATGGATCGCCACCGAAGAAAAGATCTCCGCCCGTCAGGTTGTGACCGTCGCCCCCACATACTCGACCTCTTTCGGCAACATCTTGACCTAAATCGCCGATTTTTATCAAAAAACAACCCAAAAGATAACAAAACGCCTTTCCGAAAGGAAATAGGCGTTTTGTTTTTATTCACACAAAATTTATTTTAACTTCACACTGCTTTTACTGTGGCAAAACGCCTCCTTTGATAATATCGAACCGACTAAGGAGAAGATTATGAGTTTCTGGAATTCCCTCCGAATTGGTTTATCCGGGCTGACGGCACAGCGAATGCGCCTGGACCTGATCTCGAACAACATTGCCAACGCGCAAACCACCCGCACCGAAAAAGGCGGCGCCTACCAACGCCAGGATGTGGTCTTCCTGCCGGAAGAACAAAATGATTTTCTGCCCAAGCTGGTGGCTGCCCGCCGCAGGCAGGATGGAACGAGCCTGCAGGGCGGCGTCAAAGTGGCTGAGGTCACAACGGATACTGAAGTTGGACCGAGGGTATATGACCCGACCCACCCCGATGCCGACGCTGAAGGTTTTGTCACCCTTCCCAATGTGGACATCGTGGTTGAAATGACCAATATGCTCTCTGCCACCCGTTCTTATGAAGCGAACCTTGCTTCAGTGGAAGCTTCAAAACGCATGGCGCTCAAAGCGCTTGAGATCGGCAGGTAATCATGGCTATCTCCCCCATTAATTCCAGACCCATCCCCGTCATTCAAGACATCAATGCCACGCAGAAACCTTCTGCCAGCAGCAACACCCAGCAGATCACAAAATCATTTGAAGACATGCTCAATACGCTCAACCAATCACAGCTGAATACAGACAGCCTTGTTGAGCAAATGGCACGCGGCGAAGATGTGGATCTGCACACGGTGATGATCGCGATGGAAGAGAACAATGTGAACTTCAATGTAGCGCTCGGCATCCGCGACAAACTGGTCGAAGCCTATCGCGAGATCATGAGAATGCAAGTCTAAAAATCATCCGGGACTTTACTTATGCTTACCAATGTTCAACAACAATTCGTGACGTTATGGAAAAAACAAAGCCTTGGGAAACAGATCACCATGGCTGCGCTTGTATTGTCCATGTTGATCCTGACCCCGGTGCTGGTAAGTTGGGCGAATACGCCGAGCTACTCTGTGGCTTACACAGGTCTCAGTGAAGAGGATGCAGCCCAGATCGTTCAGAAGTTGGACGAGAACAACATCACCTATCAGCTCAAGAGCAGCGGCACCATTGAAGTACCCAGTGACCAGGTGTACACCACACGTTTATTGATGGCTCGCGAAGGGTTGCCCCAATCGAGCACGGTCGGGTATGAGTTGTTCAGCGGAAGTTCCATGCTGGGGATGACAGAATTCTCACAAAAAGTAAATTATCAACGCGCCATCGAAGGCGAGTTGGAGCGGACCATTGGCAGCATTAAAGCTGTGAAAGCAGTACGTGTCCATTTGGTGATCCCTGAAAAGAGCCTGCTCACGTCGGTCCAATCACTTGCCACGGCATCTGTGACCATGCAGATCAACCCCGGCGAGGTGCTGGACGACTCGCAGGTACGGGCGATCACACATTTGGTCGCAAGCAGTGTGGAAGGGTTGAAACCGGAGAACGTGGTGGTGGTCGATGGCAACGGCAACCTGCTGGCTTCTGGCGAAAGCTCTGAAAACGAAATGAACTTGTCCATGAAGGATGAGCAGCGTTCGATCGAGAATGCGTACGCGCTCGAAGTGCAGAAAAAAGTGCAAGCCATTCTGGATAAGATCCTCGGTCCCAATCGTTCGGTTGTGCAAGCCACCGTTGAAATGGACTGGACCCAGCGCGAAGTCACATCGAACACATACTCCCCCACCGAAGTGGCGATCCGCAGTTCGCAGGTGATCAACGAAGTCTCGAGCAGCGGCGGCACGACCGGGGGCGTCCCGGGCGCTACATCAAACCTGCCCACACCCGTTGCAACCACCACCGGCTCGGGGTCTGAAAGTTACCAGCGCAGTGAAGAAACATTGAACTATGAGGTCAGCCAGGTCCAGTCGCACGAAGTCAGCGCGCCGGGCAAGGTCAGCCGCATCTCAGTTTCTGTCATGGTGGATAACATCAGCGACGCCGCGCAAATGGAGATCATTCGATCTGCGGTTCAGGTTGCAGCAGGAATTGATACAACCCGCGGCGATCAGGTGGCGGTGGAATCTTTTGCGTTCGACCGCACCGCACTGGATGCGCTCAGCACCGAGCTTGCTCAACAACAGCAGCAGGAACTTTACCTGCGCATCGGCGCCGGAGTTGCGGCGGGGTTGGTGGTTCTCGCCCTGCTCTTCTTCATCCTGCGGTTGATCAACAACACACGCAACGCATCCAAGGAAACCTGGAAGCCCGTGATGCTGCCCGTGGGAGAAGTCTCAGCCCTTGGTGAGCCTGACTACAAGGTAGCAGCCATGAAGTTGCAAGATGACCTGTCTCAAGCGCTCTCCCGCCTTGCCGAAAAAGATGGCGGCACAGGCAGTGTAATGCCCATGAATCCCAAAGTGGAAAGTAATGAAGATGTGGTGGTTCAGCTTCGGTCCAAGACCGCCCGATCATCTGATGAAGAACAGAACGCGCGGATCATTACCAGGCTTACCGAAGAAAATCCCGCAACAGTCGCTGAGATCATTCAGATCTGGTTGAACGAAGGGAAGAAGTCATGACCACCGGCATAGAGAAAGCATCGGCGCTCCTGCTTGGGCTTGGCGTAGACCGGTCATCCCGGGTGCTTCAATACCTGAATGAGGGCGAGATCGAACAGGTGTTGATGGTGCTTGGCAAGCCGGGCATGGTCTCGCCGGAAGTACGCCGCGAGGCTCTGCGTGAAGCCTGCGAACTCAGCATGTCAGACACTTCCGAAATGCGCGGCGGCATCGAATATTCCCGCCAGCTTTTGGCACGCGCTGTCGGTCCGCGCAGAGGAACGGAGATCCTTGAACGTATCTCTGTTCATCAACAGCTT
This sequence comes from Anaerolineales bacterium, assembly GCA_017985935.1. GTDB lineage: Bacteria > Chloroflexota > Anaerolineae > Anaerolineales > Villigracilaceae > Villigracilis. The sequence continues at coordinate 50,448 of JAGNWT010000009.1, forward strand.
TCATCCTTCGAAATGTTGAAGAACGCAAACACCACTGAAGTGGCATCGCTGCTTCAGGAGGAAATGCCGCAAACCATCGCCCTCGTGCTTTCGTATCTCGAAGCCAAAGTCGCTGCCGATATTCTGACGAGCATGCCAAAGGATATCCAGATCGAAGTTACACTGCGGCTCGCAGCCATGGACCGGGTCTCTCCGCAGGTCGTTCAACAGGTGGAAAAAAGCCTGAAGAGCAAACTCTCCAGCGTCATCAACGAAGCGGATTTTCGTGCCACGGGCGGCGTGACCTTTTTGGTCAAGGTGCTCAACCAGGTGGACCGCGGCGCGCAAAAATCCATTTTCGATGCCTTGGAAACCACCAATGCCAAACTGGTGGAAGAGATCCGCGCCAACATGTTCACCTTTGACGATGTCATCAAACTCGATGACCGTGCCATGCAGCGTGTGCTGCGAGACATCAACAAGGCTGACCTGGCTCTCGCGCTCAAAGGTGCGCCGGATCGTTTGAGAGAGAAGGTCTTTTCCAATCTCTCGGAACGCGCGCGCGAAAACTTGAAAGAAGAGATCGACATCCTTGGTCCGCAGTTGGCTAAGAATGTTTACACAGCCCAAAGAAAGATCGTGGATGTTTGCCGATCACTGGAAGAGTCAGGCGAGATCGTCATCGCCGGCGGCGGAGGGGAAAATGAAGTCATTGTATAAAGCAAGTCAAAATGAGACCCCCGCTGCGTGGAATCCGCCAGAGTTTGATGCCGACTCCACCGTCAACACGCCAAGCATTAACAAGGAAGAAATTCTTTCCATCTTCCAAAACCTGGATGCTAACAGCCTGACAACCAAATCCGCTGCAACCGGAAAGGCTGTGAAGTCGAAGAATATTAAGTTCGCTTCGTGGCAGCCCGGGCAATTGGGACAGGTGCAATCGAAAGTGAATCCGGCGGAGTGGAACTTCATTGAAGTCACCGACACTCCCTTCGACAAGTCGTGGAAGGTGCAAAGCCCGGCTCCGGTCTCGAACCAGCCGTCTTTACAGCAGTTGGAAGAAAACGAGACCGCCCTGCTCATTGAACGCGCCCGTCATCAGGCTGAAGAGATCATCCTTGCCGCGCAAGCTGAAGCGGACGATATTCTGCTGCAGGCTGAGGCTGAGATCCAAGAGCAAAAGCAGGTGGGCTTTCAGCAGGGACAACGCGAAGCCCGAGCGGAGATCGAAGACGCGCTCAAGGCTGTGCATGCCACTGTCGAAGAGATCGAAAACTGGAAACAGGAATTCTTTGCCCAGGGCGAACAGATCCTAATCGATATGCTGAAAGATATTTCCAGCAAAATGTTTGGCGAAGGTGCAAAACTTAATGCACAAGCCCTGCACGCCAACTTGAGCCGGGTCATGGAAAACGCTCACGGACTCGGAGCATTAAAGGTCTTCCTCAACCCCAACGATGCAAGATTACTAGACTCCTACTGGAGCGAACAACAAATGCTGATCCACGGGGAGCCGGTGAAGGTCATTGCATCCAACAGCATTACCCCAGGCGGATGCCTGATCAAAGGGAATATTGGCACAGTGGATGGACGCGTGGAAACACAACTCAACGCCATCTTGAAATCACTGGATGAAACAGAAACCCCGGAAGAGTAGATCATGGAAAAAGTCAGCCCTGACCTTTCACGCTTTCGCAACGCGCTTACGCAGCTCAACCCGTTATCGATCACGGGGAAAGTTGTGCAAGTTGTTGGTCTGACCGTGGAAACCATGGGGCTGAATTGTCAGATCGGCGAGGTCTGCGAGATCCAGACCAGCAACAAATCTGTGCTGCTGGCAGAAGCCATCGGCTTCCGCAACAACCGAATGCTGCTCATGCCGCTGGGAAATATGGAAGGGATCCAGCCCGACAGCGTCGTCCGCTCGGTTTCGCAAACCTTCAAGGCTCCAGTCGGGCGGTCGCTCATTGGGCGTGTTCTGAACGGATTGGGAGAACCGATCGATGGCAAGGGTCCGCTCAAGCACTCAAGCCATGCCTCCATCAACCAGACTCCGCCCCACCCTCTTCAACGCGCCGCAATCGAAGAGCCGCTGGTGACCGGGGTGCGGGTCATCGATGGCATGCTGACCTGCGGCAAGGGACAACGTATGGGGATCTTCGCAGGCAGCGGCGTAGGCAAAAGCACCCTGCTTGGCTCCATCGCCCGAAACTCTGAAAGCGACATTTCCGTCATCGCCCTGATCGGCGAGCGCGGACGTGAAGTACGCGAATTTTTGGAAAGAGATCTCGGACCTGAAGGTCTGGCGCGCTCGGTCATCATCGTCTCCACATCGGACCAGCCCGCGTTGATGCGCTTGAAGGCTGCCTCGGTCGCCATGACCGTTGCAGAATACTTCCGCGACGAAGGCATGGATGTGATGTTCATGATGGACTCGGTCACCCGCTTTGCGATGGCGCAGCGTGAGATCGGTCTTTCGATCGGCGAGCCGCCCGCCAGCAAAGGGTACACCCCCTCGGTCTTTGCCCTGCTTCCCAAACTACTCGAACGCGCAGGCAAAGGCGAAACAGGGTCGATCACCGGTTTCTTCACCGTGTTGGTGGAAGGCGACGATTTCAATGAACCGATCTGCGACGCAGTACGCGGCATTCTGGATGGACACATCATTCTCAGCCGAACCCTGGCAGCCCGAAATCATTACCCCGCCATTGATGTGCTCAACAGTGTCAGCCGCGTGATGCCGGCATTGACCAGCAAAGAGCATTTACAACTCGCAGCCTTTGCCCGCAAAAATCTCGCGGTCTACGAAAAGTTTCGTGACCTCGTCAATATCGGCGCTTATGTCAAAGGCTCCGATCCCGAAGCCGATACCGCCCTGCTCGTGATCCCTGAGCTTAATCGCTTCCTGCAGCAAGGACGTTCCGAAGTCAGCGCATTCAATAGCACCATCCAATTTATGAGCGAGATCAGCCAGATCTCAGCCGTCAACTAATCGAGGTACGACATGATGTCACCCAAATTTTCACTGCAAAATGTTTTGGATCTCCGTCACGGAAAAGTGGAACTACTGGAGATCGAACTGGGAAAGTTGACGGCCATCCACCAGGAAACCCAGGACCTGCACTCTTCGCTCAAACACTACCAGGAAAGCCTGCTCGGACAATTAAGCGCGGCTCAAACCGGCGATATGGACATGGTCGAGATCAACCTCTTGCGCTTGAACATTTTGCAGATCAACAAGCACATTGAAGTGGTTGTGCTCGAACTCAAAAAGCAAGCCCGAGAGATCGAAGAGACCCGCATGAAATTGGTGCAAGCCAAACAAGCTGAAGAGACCCTGGAGATCCTGAAGCGCAAACGCCATGAAGTGTATATAGCCGAGCAGCTTCAGATCGAATCTCAGGCGCAGGATGACATCTATATCGCCCGCGCATTCCGCAGCCAGAACGGAGCTTAACCCATCATGGATAACTCCTTCTTCACCGGTCAGATCCAATCTGTCATGCAGAATCTCATGTTCACCCTGTTTGAGAAGCTGCTAAGCCAGATCGAGACCAAGGGACAAAACAGCGAGTCCACCTTAACTGCCAGCGGAGAGCCCGTCAGCGGAGATTTCTCCAGCCTCATTAATCAGGCTGCTCAAAAATACAACGTGGACCCGGGGCTGGTGCAGGCGGTCATCAAGGCTGAATCAAACTTCAACCCCAATGCGGTCTCGTCTGCCGGCGCGCAGGGATTGATGCAGCTCATGCCTTCCACCGCCAGTTGGCTCGGCGTGAGCAATTCTCTCGACCCGGCGCAAAACATCGAAGGCGGCACACGTTTCCTCAGTCAATTATTAGACCGCTACAACGGCAACGTCCGGCTGGCGGTTGCGGCATATAACGCCGGCCCGGGTGCCGTGGATAAATACAACGGCATCCCGCCTTATCAGGAAACACAAACGTACGTCAATCGAGTATTGGGTTACTTCAACTCCAGTAATGAATGGCAGGCATGAAATGAGTGATTCACTTTTTTCTGATATCTCCTCCATCACGGCCAAGGCTGCGCTCAATGGGTTGAGCCTGAAACAACAAGCCATCAGCCGCAACATCGCCAACATCGACACTCCCGGATACCAGGCAGAGGTCGTTGATTTTCAGGAAACCCTGACTCGGCTGGTGGATAACCATCACCTTCTGCCGATGAAGGTCACCGATGAAGATCATCTCACCACAGCCGAACAGGGAATGTTCTTTCAATCTGAGCTGCGCCCTGGCGGCACACTGCGCGCCGACCAGAACAATGTGGATATCGATCTTGAATTGGCAGACATGTCTGAAGCTGGCATTCAATATCAGGCGATCAGCCAGGCCGTCTCTAAAAAATTGTTGCTTCTCAAAACGCTGGCAAGATAATGATGTCTCTCATCCTCCCCCCCACCATTCCACCCGCCGCTCTCGAAGGCGCATCTGGCACAACCACTTCACGCGACTCTGAAACAGCGCTTTCGTTCGGAGAAGTCTTGAAGAGCGAAGAAAAGAAATTAAAGCAGGAGCAGGAAACCAACGC
>JAGNWT010000009.1:55080-75652 GCA_017985935.1 Anaerolineales bacterium
GCACAGAATCAAATTCTGTCGAACCACAAAAAACGGTCCGCCCGCAGCCTGCGATCAAAGCCACAGAAGATGTGAAGACCAAACCGGTTGATACCCGCAACATTGAAACTCAACGCGCTGAAGTAGAGCAGGGCAAAGTAATGTTCGATGATGACCGCCCTGCGCCAGTTCCCAAGACACAAGCTCAGGCAACGGATACGAACAAGCCCTCCGAAGCGCAACTCGAAGTGACATTTCCTCAAGCTGCGGATGCGGTGAAAGCCCAGACATCGAAGTTAACATCGGTGGAAGCGGAACCTCTCCAGCGAACTCAGCCCAAGGCAGACGTGAATAAAGCGGCCACGGAAGTAAAGAACGTCCGCCCGCAGGATGCTGCCGCGCAACTCAAAGAGACTTCTGTCAACAAGTTTACCGAAGCCAATGTCAAAGCGAATGTCACTACCGACAAGGAAGTGAAAGCCAGCGTTGAAAAAGAGTCTGTTATCGCTGCAAATACACCCTTGCCAAAGGTCACTGGGTCTGAGGCGCGACCGCAAGATGAAGATCAGAGAACAACGGGCAAAGCGACGGCTGCTGTTGAGCAAAAGCAAAACAATGTTTCGCCATCCTCTCCGGCTGTAGTGGAAACTCCCCTGCAAGTGAAGAAAGCAGAGTTGCCAGCGCAGGAGATGAAAGCGGAGAATGAACCAGCGAAGAATATCTCTGAAAGCGGATTCAAACCGACGGTTAAGAATGATCCGGTCGTTTTGAATCGTGAGAATGTCCCAGCCGAGGTCAAAGTTGTTGAGTCCTCTCCGCTCGAAGTGAACACATCTGCCAAAGAGACCGAAAAGGAATCCCTGGAGCCGATGCCCGCTCCCACTTCAGTGGAAAAAAGTTTGACCAGCGAAAAAATGGTGGAGCGTTCTTCCAATGACAGGATCGACCCAGCCAATATGGATGTGGTCGGGCAGATCACAAGCCAGATGAAGACCCGCGTAAAAAGCGGTGAGACTTCCATTCGCATTCGGCTGAACCCGGAAGAATTGGGAGCGATCGAAGTGCAGATGACCCACACCGCGCAGGGAGTGAGCGTGAGTTTCTTCACCGAGCAGACGGGCACAAGCCAGCTGCTTGAATCGCAGGCGAATCAACTCCGCCAGTCATTGAAAGATGCGGGCGTGCAGTTAACGAATCTGAATATCAGCCAGCAACATCAACCCGCTCATGAAGGAGGTGGTTTCAAACAGAGCCAGCAATTCGTTCAAAATCCACGACGGGAAGCGCCGCAGCCCGCGCCAGTAAACGAGCAGGCACGCCCGCAACGGATCGGTTCGACCGGTGAGATCGATTATTTAGTTTGAAAAATTCAAAGCAAAGGAGATAGCGCATGGAAGTAAATAATGTACTCAGCACCTATCAGGTGGCCGCGAACAATTCGCCCGCGGCGAACACAGCCAGCAATGAACTTGATTCCGGCCAGTTCATGCAGATCCTGCTGGCGCAGTTGACGCACCAGAATCCGCTGGAGCCGATGGATAATGCGGAGATGATGTCGCAGTTCTCGCAGTTGAACTCGCTGCAGGAATTGCGCGGCATCAACTCATCGATGCAGAACGTATCGACGATGAGTCAGACCGCGTATTTGGCAAGCCTCGTCGGCAAGGTCGTGAAGGCCAACCGCGCAGATGGGAAAGTGATCGAAGGCGTGGTGGAAGGCGTGGTGACCGAAGTGGATAACCCGCAGATCCGCATCGGCGATGAAGTGATCGACCTGCTTGATGTGGTCGAAGTTAAAGGAGAATGATCATGGCTGATGCGTTCCAGGTCCAACTTGGACGGGTAAGCGGGGTCGGCGCTCAGACCGCAGCGCAGACGAACACGACCGCATCCAATGCCGCGAGCACAGCCGCCACCGATGGGATCAGTTTTCTGCAGACCCTTGAAAATGTACAACGCGTGCGTTTTTCCAATCACGCGCAGAACCGCCTGCAAAGCCGCGATATCAACCTGAACAGCGATAACGTGAACCGCCTTTCAGATGCGATCGATAAGGCAGAGAAACGCGGCGGAAAATCTTCGCTGGTGATGGTGGACGACCTGGCTTTCATTGTCAACGTCCAAAGCCGAACGGTCATCACGGCGCTGGATAAGGATCAGCGCGGCGAAGGTGTGTTCACCCAGATCGACAGTGTCGTTTTTGCCGACCCGGCAAACGTGGATCAAAAATCCTCGATCGATATCAAAGGATAGTCAGTTCTTCAATTTCACAATTCAATTCAGGCCGGCCCTCCTGGAGGAAGCCTGAAACAACCAATAGGAGAAAATATCATGATTCGCTCAATGTTCACCGCTATCAGTTCTTTGAACCTGCACCAGAAATATCTCGATGTCGTTTCCAACAACCTGGCGAATGCCAATACCACGGGGTACAAATCCAGCCGTGTTTTGTTCCAGGACCAGTTCGCTCAGATGATGTCGCCCGGCGCGGCTCCCTCTGCAACCACCGGCGGTATCAACCCCACTCAGATCGGTCTCGGCGTTGGCATGGGTTTTGTCTCCCCCGATTTCACACAAGGTACTCTGCAAAGCACAGGCCGCAACCTGGATCTGAGTATCGAAGGCGATGGCTTCTTCATCTACGGTCAGGACGCCGGACGCCGCTATTCACGCGAAGGCTCAATGGGTCTGGATGCTGAAGGTTTCCTCGTCAATGCGGCAAGCGGCATGCGCGCCCAGGGTTGGGCGGCAAGCACCACCGGCACCGTGGACACGAACGCCCCCGTGGATGATATTCAAGTGGATTCCACCAAGTCGCTTGCCCGCGCAACCGGAAATGTCCTGCTCGGCGGTAACTTGAGCGCCAGCACAGATGGCGGCGGGACGACCACCGTCTCGATCGCAGTTTATGACTCGCTTGGTGCGCTGCAAAATGCCGCGGTCCGCTTTACCCGCGGCGGCGTGGCTGGCGCCCCGACCAATGTTTGGACCTGGCAGGTGATGGATACCTCCGTTACACCGGCTGTGGCTGGCACCGGAACCGGTACGGTCACATTTGATGCGAGCGGACAGATCTCAGCCACCACCCCGCCAGCCGTAACCACCCCCGCGACCATCCCCGGTTCGGCAGGCTCCACCAGCCCGATCCCCGTGACCTTTGATTTCAATGGGATGACCCAACTGACCGCCGTCACCACAGCCACGATCACCAGTCAGGATGGTTTGGCAGCCGGCTCTGTGACCGACGTGTATGTCTCCCCCACCAACGGGCAGATCTCCCTCGTCTACTCGAACGGTCTGACGGAATTGCTCGGTCAGCTGGCGCTGGCACGCTTCACCAATCCCAACGGTCTGGTAAAAAGCCAGGACACCACCTTCGTGGCGGGACTAAACTCTGGTGAACCTGAGATCGGAGCGGCATCCAGCGGCGGTCGCGGTTCGATCGCAGCCGGTCACCTCGAAGCCTCCAATGTGGACATGGCTCAAGAATTCACGAACATGATCCTCGCCCAGCGCGGCTTCCAGGCGTCGTCTCGTGTGATCACCACATCGGATGAGATCCTGCAGGAACTTGTCAACCTTAAGCGCTAATCTGTAAAACCAAAATCCCCGGTGCCAAACAGCACCGGGGATTTTTTTATTTTTGTGAACGGATCAGGTTTGTTTCGCAGTCAGCCAGAGATGGTCATCGCTCGTTGCGATGTTCAGTCACCCGGTACACATAAGCCAGCACCTGCGCCACCACCTGATACAACTCGGGAGGAATCTCCTCGCCAAGGTTCACCGTGGAGAGAGCGTAGGTCAACGCCGTATCTTCATAGATCGTGATGTTATGTTTTTTTGCTTCAGCAAGGATCTGTTCTGCAACTTTGCGCTGCCCGATCGCCACGACCCGCGGAGCGCTGTCTCTGCCGGCATCGTACTGCAACGCGGCGGCTGTCAGTGGCGCGGATTCGTTTTTGGTTCCTGGCTTGACCCTGAATCTTCTGTATGACATTTCAAACCTCGATATTGACCGTCATCCAGTTGATATCGCCGGTGCCGCTTTGCAGTCTGCTGAATGGTTGTGGAGTTCGCATTTCAACTTGAAAATCTTTGAGCGAGTAGCCGAGAGAGTTAAGAGCTTCTGTCAATGCGGGCAGTTCGTCTTGAGCGTTCTGACACCATTGAGGGTCGGGGCTGGTGATTGCTGTGCGCACCTGCCTGCCCGCAAAGGAAAGATCCACCTCCACGGTTTCGGTCGGTGTCAGGTCCACTTGAAGGATGAGGCGGGTATTGGCCGGATTGACCGTGTCTGCTTGATGCTCGCGCGCGATCCGCAGTCTTGCAGATGAAAATTTTTCCTGCGCTTTCTGAGCGGCGTTTTGAACCACAAAGCCCAATTGCAGCCAATCTTCCTGCCTTGACCCATCCGGTCTGACGTTCATTAACTGCTCGCGCCGAACATCAGTTAGAAATTCCCTCACCTGACGGGCGGTATCCTTGCGCCCCAATTGTTCAAGCATTTCCTGTAGCTTCGCCAATGATGCGAGACCTGTTTCTGAAATGGCGGTTTCCGGGTTTTGCATCTGCCCCATCAGCGCATTTTCAAGCGACCGGCCAAACGCATCGACCCACGCTTTGAGCTGGTCTGCCAGTTGAGACGGTTCTCCGTCTGCTTTGAGTATGATCGAATTCAAGGTCTGCAAGTTCGATCGTAATTTCTGCATGAGTTCTTCGGGAAGTCCCTGCGCCGCCGATTGGGAGAGGGCAGCCATCAGGCTGGATAATGCCTGGGCTGTTTGAGCAGGCTGCCGCGCGGCAAGAGCGAGGCTCTTCCCTGTCACGGGCAAGCCGGCAGATTTCATTGCCGCCGCAAGGTCGGCTTCGGCTTCGCCCCACGAGCCGACATCCGAAAGGGCATTCTGCAATTCCTTGAGCAGTTCGGGCGTGACCGGCAACTGTTGTTTGAGCAGGGAACGGGTCAACATGAGGTTGGTGGCTGTTGCCGGCAGGTTATTGCTCGCCAACATGCGTTCTGCCAGTTCAGGTCCGTTGGCAGGGACGCCCACCAAAGCAGGCTGCGATAATTCATTTTGCACCAGTTTAAGGGTGACCGAATTATCGGTAAGTTGGGTGACGATGAATTGGGCGGTGCTTTTTGAGGCGAGGGTGTTGGATTGATCGGCTGAAGTGAGTTGAGCCACCACAGGGTGCCCGTCCACTTCAAGCACGGCGGTGGTACCGGCCACCGAAACCACCTGGGCAGTGATGCGCTGAAACGCACGCAGGCCAACCAATTGGTCGGCCGGGTTGTAGTTGATCGGCGTAATGGATAGCGGGCCGGGAAAGCTCATAAGATCACCTGATGCCGCGCGTTAACGAAGAAAATCTTTACGGTTGTATAAATCCTCAGAAAGAATTCGAAGGTCGTTGATGATCTCTGCCTGACGGTGCGATATGTATTGAAGGATCACCATGCGGCTTAGATCTTTGAAGAATACCTGGGCGCTCATACGATAGCGCTTTGAGTCAGCCTCAGGGCGGATCGAGACGACCCTCCCGCCGGCTTTAATGACAATATGCCCTTCCTGCCCGTTCGCTGAATAGGGACGTACCGGGGCGGGGAACTTCCGCACGTCACTGCCTGTTCGCGGGGGGATCTTTTTCATTTTTCGCGCCACAAAGTCTGGAATGCTGAGACTCATTTGGAACTCAGTTCCAGGCTGTACCAGGCGGGTTGGGAATAGAAAATCTTCGAACAACAGACTCACGCCGCTGACAGAGACATCTGCCAGCGAGCCCATGAACTCAAAGGCTGAGCCTCTGAACTGAATGGAGGCGATCAACGTATCGTCCGGCTCAACCCGGATCTGCTCGCGTTTGCCGATCATCGGCCCGGCGACCTCAAAATCTGTGAGGATCGCGTAATCTTGCGCGAGGTTCAGGCTTTTCACCGTGGAGCGCACGATGTTCGGCAAGGCGCTGCTCTGCAGAAAGGACTCGCCCTGATAATACAAGCAGGCGATATGACTTCGATTTCCCGGCACCTGAATATCTGAATTGCCCACGGCGACAAGTTTTGTTTCGTGGGTGATGGGCAGTCCCTTGTAAATATTCAACAACCTGATGCTCGATCGGTCGTCCAGGATTTGCCGGAACAATCTTAAGATATCCATGCTGGGCAGGGAGTGTGAAGAGGCTGTATGAAGTTATGCGCCGAGGGTGGCCGCGGTCGGGTCGATGGGCACATTGTTCTTGCGGATCTCGTAATGCAGGTGCGGTCCTGTGGAGTTGCCGGTGTTTCCAGAAAGCCCAATGGTCGTGCCTGCGGTGACCGTATCTCCAACAGAAACAGGGATGCTGGAAAGGTGAGCGTAATACGTCTTATAGTCTCCGTTCTCAACAATGACCAAATTCCCATAACCCTGATTGTTCCAGCCGGCGTAAGCCACCTTGCCATCCATGGTGGTTTCCACGGGTGTGCCAACCACGATCCCAAAATCCAATCCATTATGACCGGGGTGATAATCCTGAGTTAAGACACCGCCCACTGGTCGCCCTGAAGGCTCTGACTTTGGATTCAGGTTGAGGGCGTTCTGCGTTCCGCTTTTTTCTGAAGAGCCGCCTTCCATTTGAAGCTCCACCAGCCTTTCAAGCAGGATGATCATCAACAGGGGTGTCATCATGTCTGTCATGGAAGAACCCGATTGCATCCCCATGGACGATCCGCCGCCGGACAACATCATGGTGGACATGATGTCCTTGAAAGAGGCAACGAACTCAGAGGTGGTGGAACCAGCACCCGTGGTTTGAGAGTTTGCCCCTGAAAGCCCGTACGCGGAGAATGGCGAATTTATGGGAGTGATCATAGTGCCCTCATTCTAAAATCGAAGGCGGAATCTGTGAGTAAACGACGCATAAAAATCCCATGATTTGCACATTAATTGTTTATCTTATCTTTACGCAATATTCAGTAATGATTTATTTGAGATGCCGGGGGCATACACTATACTAACCTCGACCTTCACATAAGCGCAGAACCATCACGTCATGGCAAAGACGTGATCAATCTTAATTTCAATGGGTATCGCCATGCAACCAGAGCTAAAAGTCAGAAAAATCCTAGGCAAGACCTACCTGAACGAGAACCGTTTATCCGATGCGCTGGATGTCTTCAGCAAGATCCTGATGGACTATCCGGAGGATGTGGAAACACTTCATATCCTTGGGAATTTTTATCTCGCCAGCGGAGACGGCAAAACTGCCAAGAAACTGTACCAGCAGGCTTTGAGATTCGACCCAACCAACAAGGTCATTCAACGCCAGGTGAATCTCGCCGAAGAGATGGGCGATGCGGGTTTGGAAGAACCCATCCCCACCGAGATCACGGCGGTCACCCGCTTACTTCAACGGTTGACCGGCAAATCGCAAGAGATCAGCGAGAGCGATATTCTGCGGGCTGCCGACCTGTTGGAAAAGATCATCAACAGTGAAAGCCCCGCCGAACTGGTCTCGAGCCGTCTCGATGAGATCGACGAGCTTCTTCCGGCGCTGATCGAGTTAAACATTCGGCAGGCGTACGCCGACGGCAAGCCAGAGTTGGCCGATTCATTGCGCGGACTGCAGTTGAACATCGATTATCAGCTCGCCGCCAGAGATGGAGAAAGCCCCGAAGCAGGTGGCGCAGGCGCGCAAAATCACGCGCCATTCAAAGGCAACATCTTGTTTCTGCTGCCTGAGGCAGAGCACATTCCCGGGCGGATGACCCTGCTCAAGTCGGCGTTGGAAGCGCTGGGCTGTCAGGTTTCAGAGAAGCGGGAGTTCATCCCCAACCGCGATTCTGTGCCAGACGTTGTCATCACAAGCGATCCGCACTTAAAGCCAGCGTTGATCGAAAGCCTGTCTGCGCTGTCTTTGGCAAATGTCCCGATCATTCTGGACCTGGACACAGACTTCGACAAGCAGCCCATCTCTCACCCTGAATACAACACCCGCGGGCTTGGAACTCGAATCCGAAGCAACGCATACACCTCCGCCCTCTCACTCGCGCGCATGGTGACCGTGCCTTCTGAGGTCCACGCTGAGTCACTAAAAAATTTGGTGCAGGATGTGCGTGTGATCCCGGATGGCTGGTCGGAGCAGAACAAGCTCTGGCACAAAGATCCGCAGCCGCGCAACACCATCAATATCGGGTGGATGGGAACCAACGGTCAGATCGAAGACCTGATCCTTATTCGACGTTTCATCATCCGCATCATCCGCGAATTCCACAACACACGCATCGTGATCATCGGCAACCCGCAGGCATACCGCCTGTTCGAAGGTCTGCCCGAAAACCGCAGAATGTATCTGCCAACTGTCGCACAGGAAGAGTTCCCTTACCAACTGGGTCAGGTGGATGTTCTGCTCGTACCGCTGTGCAACACCCCGTATAACCTGTCACTCCCGGATACGGTCTTGATGGAAGCGGGCGCCAAGGGCATTCCCTGGGTTGCTTCTCCCATTCAATCCTTCAAGAGCTGGCAAATGGGCGGAGTTGTTTCTGAAACAATGGATGAATGGCATCTAAACCTCAGACATCTGGTAATGGATGAAGAACTTCGCCGCAGGCTGGGCAGAGAGGGAAGGATGGCAGCCAAAGCAAGAGAGATGAAACAATCAGGAAAGGCATGGCTCGAGGTCATTCATCAGGCGGTTCACTCACCGGTGAACCTGCTGACTGTTGAAAGAACGATACCTTCACAATTGTCATCGGAGCTTTGAAGTGGTCATCACTTATGTTTTTGCCAACATACCGGCAGACCAGATCAGAATACAGGTCAGATGCCGAAATATGGCGGATGCAATCAATCGAACCAGAACTCATCGAGCTTACCTGCTCGATATGACCTCGTTCGCCCAGAACACGCCGCTGGCACAAAAAGTATGCGGCGAATCTGACCTGCTGGTCATCTATCGCTATCTGTATGGACCGGTGCTCACCGCCACTCAATATTGGAAAGCGCGCGATAAAAAAGTGATCGTGGATTTCGACCAATCGGTCGATCACCTCAACCCATCGAATCCCGCCGGGCTGTTTTGGTATGAGGGCTTTCCTTTCGAAGGGCTAGATCTCGAAGAGGAATCTGTCATTGACCCGCCGCCGATCGAGCAATTCAAGTGGGGGCTCGCCATGGTGGATGCCGCCACGGTCCCTTCGCTGCGCCTCGCCGACGATTGGTCTCATTACACCACCGTCCACAAGGTGATGGATTACATAAACACCCACCACTATCCTGCCGCACACCAAACTCACGGCGATGAGATCTGGATCGGAACAGGCAGCCGGGTGGAAAGCGAAAGCCTCGAAGACAGCGGATTGCTGACTGCCATGGAAAGCATCTGTCAAAATCATCCGCGGGTAAAGTTCGTCCTCTCTGGCATGGACAAGATCGAAGCGTCAAAGATCGATGAAGACCAACTGAAATTCTTCGCCCCTGAAAACTTTGAAGATTGGGTGGACATTCTACTCACCCTGGATATTGGGCTGATGCCCATTCAAGGAGATTACGATCGGCGGCTGGGCTCATACGATCTGCTTGAATTCATGATCGCCAAGATCCCGTGGATCGCCAGCAAAGAACCCACATTCCATAATATTTTTCAATACGGGCAGTGGGTGGCGAACACTCCAGAGGAATGGGAAAAGATCATCCTCGACACTGTGGATCAGCTCGCGGCTCATCAGCAGAAAGCGGTCGGCGAGCCCTTCCTATTTGCGCTCAATCAAGACATCAGTGTGAACATTTCAAAAATCCTAAAGATCTACGAAGAGATCATTCCACGTTAAAAGCCAGGTGAATTATGACAGATTCAAATCCCAAATTTAATGCTGAAGGATGGGAGATCGTCCCGAAGTCTCCCCACAAAATAAAGACCCCAACGCTCATTCCGATCCCTGCCGGAAAATTTCTGATGGGCACCAGTGATGAGGACATCATGCTGCTGCAGATGAAGGAATCTGACTGGGCGTATGACTGGTCTGATAATGAGCTTTTCACGGCTGAGCAGCCTCAGCATCAGGTCTCATTGCCTGCCTTCGAGATCGCTCAGTTCCCGGTGACGAACTCTGAATATTATATTTTCATCTGGGATCGGGGTCACCGCATTCCGCGCACCTGGCCGGGATATTCCTTCCTGGAAGGGACTGACGACCACCCTGTGGTGGGCATCTCCAAGATCGATGCGGAAGAATATATCAAGTGGCTGAATGAAAAGACCGGCGTCACCTATCGCCTGCCGACCGAAGCGGAGTGGGAATATTCCGCGCGCGGCGAAGATGGACGTATCTTCCCTTGGGGGAATACCTTTGATCCCTGGCGCTGCAACACAGCAGAGAGCATGAAGAAGGTCACTTCGCCGGTCGGCTCATACTCACCGAGCGGAGACAGTGTGTTTGGCGTGGCAGACATGGTGGGGAACGTTTGGGAATGGACACAGTCGCTGTTCATGCCTTATCCTTACAAGCCAAATACCAATCGTGAAGAGATCAAACCGAATGGCCGGTACGTGGTCCGCGGGGGGGCGTGGTATTACTCGCGCAAACTGGCGCGCTGCGCTGTGCGGGAAGGCGTGCTGCAAGACCATCTTTCCCCATCCATAGGCTTCAGGCTCGCTAGAACGCTGACTTAATCCGAACTAATAATTTTCGTTGTGCTGGATATCGGGCAGGGTGATGATGAACCTTGTCCCTTTGCCGGGCCGGGTCTCAAAATCGATCGTGCCGTGATGTTCTTTGATCACCTGCAAACTGACCGAGAGCCCGAGCCCCGTCCCTTTGCTGGCATCTTTGGTGGTAAAGAATGGCTCAAAGATATGATCCTGATTTTCAGGGTCAATGCCTTTGCCATTGTCAGAAATAACAACACGGTATTCGTTATTCTCATAGCGGGTCGAAATGGAGATCACGCCCGTTGCATCTTCTATGGCTCCGAGGGCGTTCATGATCAGGTTGATCCAAACCCCTTTCAGTTGATTCTGATGGGCGGTGATGTTCGGCATTCCTTCGCTGAGGTCAAGGTTGATGGTGATCTCGCGGTTCCTGATCTCAAAGTTCACGATCGACAGGGCATCGGTGATCGTTTCATTGAGAGGGATATTTTCGAACTCATCCCGTTTTTCCTTGCGGGCGCTCTTGAGCAGGTCTCCTACGATCTTGGCTGCCCTCACACCGGCTGTTTCGATCAACTTCAACGCTTCCTTTATTTCTTCATCAGCAGCGGCAAGATCCATCTGTAATAACTGGGCATTGGCAATGATCGCCGCAAGCGGATTGTTGATCTCATGCGCAACATTGGCAGCCAGCTGACCGATGGTGGCCATCTTTTCCGATTGGATCAGCCCCGCTTCAAGGATCCATTTTTCGGTGATATCTTCGTCAAAGACAATGGCGCGATTAACCACATCCGAATTCTCGCGGATCGGGATGGTGGTGATCTCCCAGTGAATGAAAGTCTCCTTCGGTCCCCACTCTCTCAAATTACGCACGGCTGGCATTCCATCGAAGGCCTCCGCGACCCGGCACAAAGCGCACGGCGCCGAGTTGCCGTAGAGTCCCTCGTAACATTTCATGCCGACCAATTCCTGGGGTGTCTTCCCAACCCGGTCACTGCGGCGGCTGTTGATGATCTGGATCGTGTATGATCGATCGATCACATAAATACAATTGGGGATGTTATCGAAGAAGGTGCGAAGTGTGTTGCGGGAGTTCAGGATCTCCCATTGGCTCGCTTCCAGGGCGGCCTTGCTGATGGTCAACTGGCGGGTGTGCTCCAAAGCAAAAGTGGCATTCGCCATGCCTTTCACCATCAACTGCAAGAACCGGGAGCGGCGGTCATCTTTTTTCAGGTCGAACAAGGGGTTAATGAAGAACATAGCCCCCAGAAAATTATTATTTACGATCAACGGCGCCAAAAGAACATTGCGAACCGGGCTTGTAAAATCATTATCAAGCACCGGGTCCATCTCACCGATCAGGCTTAACCCATAATCGAGCATGGTTATGTTCTGCGCCAGTGAATTGCACAACTTGCTGCTTTTCACTAGGAAGGAACTTTCAGATTTCCAGGCTGGTCCCTTGCCCAATATCTTTTTCGTCGCCAATTCGGTGTTCTCTGAATCGAACATCACCAACAGGGCTTCTTCCGCCTCAACATAATCCCGAATATTACTGATGGCATTCACCTGAGTGGTGTTTTGATCCCGAAAGCCGTTCGGCTCTTCCACAAAGGTTTCATAGAACTTCAACTCGATCGAATTGTACAGCGCCTTCTGCTTGTATCGATTCAAGCGGATCATGTTCTGGATGCGCATGCGCAGTTCATGATTGTCAAAGGGCTTGGTCACAAAATCATCCGCGCCCGCCTTCATTCCAGCCATGCGCGACTCACGATCGTCGAGCGCTGTCACCAACACAATGGGGATCTCTGCCAAACCGGGCATGGAACGGAAGTTCTTGCAGACTTCGAAACCGTTCATGCCGGGCATCATCACATCCAACAGGATAAGGTCGGGCTGAATCCCCGGGGCCATGGAAAGCGCCCGAACCCCGTTCTCGGCGAAGTGCAATTCATAATTTTCCAGCGCCAACATTGCTTCAATGGTGACCCGTGTATTCAGGTCGTCGTCAACGATTAACACTCTTGGCTGGGTAAACATAAAAAAAAGGAGACTCCGCTTTATTTCAAAATTGCCGCAGCTTCTGCCCCTGCCCTGCAGAGAAGCGGGTCTGAAAATTTACTGCATCGGTTGGATCAATCTTCTGTTTGGATGGTATATCCATACCCTTGGACGGTCTTGATAAACACGGGATTCTTGGGATCTTCCTCGATCGCCTCACGGATGTTCTTGATGTGAACGCGCACCAGGTCAGCGCTGCCTGTATCGGAGGGATAATCCCACACTTCATCCAGGAGCAGGGCGGGAGAAAATATCTTGTTGGGATGGGTCATCAAGTGATAAAGCAGTGTGTATTGAATGGGAGTGAGTCTGAGTTTGCCCTTCTTGGGGCTGGAGAACATATAGGTTCGGGTATCGAGAGTATATTCACCGATGCGAACGATCGGGTCAGTGGGAACTGGGGCGGGCTGATTCTTCTTGTTTTCAGCTTCCGCCGCTCCTTCTTTCTCATTGACCTTTGCCTGTTCAACCGGTCGGGTACGGCGCAGGATCGCTTTGACCCGCAGGAGGAGTTCATCCACATTGAACGGCTTGCCAAGATAATCATCCGCTCCCACGCTCAAACCGACGATCTTATCTTCCACTTTATTTTTGGCGGTCAAAAAAATGATCGGGACATCTTTAAGAAGGACATCCTCCCGCATTTCTTTACAAACTGTGTATCCATCCATGCCGGGCATCATCACATCCAGCAGCACCAGATCAGGGATTTTACGGCGGGCGGCCTGCAAGCCAGCCACGCCTGAATTTACGACCTGTACCCGGTACTCGCTTCCACGAAGACACCGTTCAATGGTTCTTGCAACAAGGGTATCATCTTCAATCACCAATATATTGGATGCGCGCATAGGTTGTCCTCTTTGCTTCTGCGGTTTGAAATTATGCTTTGGCTGTAAAGTGAGCTTTCGATGCCGGAAGACCCTAAATGGATTATTAATACCTGATCACGTTATAAGTATAATACTTGGCATAGACAAGCTTCTTACCAAAACGGGGTTGCAATGCTATTGAAACCTGAGCGAAATAGTCTTAATATTTCGACCAAGGGAAGCATCAATGGCATCATTATTATCCGTAATGCCCGTCTGCACAACCTAAAAAATGTCACCATCGAAATACCCAAAAATCAGCATATTGTTATTACAAGGAATGCCGTAGACTCCATCAACGGGCAATCAAAAAGAGCGCGGTGGATTACCGCGCTCCCTCTTTAAAATTGTCTAAAAAGTATCCAGTCCTTGTTGATGCCGTACCATCCGAATGAACTTCCTGGTCATTTCATCTGGGAATGGCTCGTCACCCATCACCACAAGATATCCTTTTGCCCAGAATTCATCGGAAAGAACTTCTCTTCTCAATCTGCCAAACTCTGAAAAGATCATCTGCGAGGTCTGCCGGGTAATGGTCCCCATGAACCTGGCAGGGGGAACTGAAACCAGCACGCTGATGATCCACTCAAAATGAGTGGGGCTGACTTCCGCGTATTCCAAGCGCCAGCTATGAGAAATGCAGATCTGCTGAAGCCACTGCGGAAGATAATCGGCAATGTCACCCACCAGTTGATGCGCGGGAAAACGTGGAATCAAAAGGCAGGTGTATTTAACCTCGTAGGCGTTGCTGTGAACGACTTCGGGGAATACATCCCGCTCGTGCCCTGCCTCAATTTCCACCACTTCGGAAAATGAAGCATTTTCAGTTGTTCTTTCTTCAGTGTCTACCAGTGGACTCATGAAAAAGGGTTCCTCTACAGTCCCCAAGTTTATATTCAATTGCAGTCTAAACCAATTCGTAATGGTACTTAATTACCCCCTGTTTAACTACTTAATCCAAAAATATTTTGGCAGACGCGCATAGTCGAATCCATGATAAGTCTCTCAAATTTTATTACCACCACAGTGAAATACTCCACAGTTTCCCTTGTAACTTGGTACACTCAGAAAAAAACAAAAGGAACAACAATGCAAATCAACAGGGATTTTTATGCCGGCATCCGCGGCGCACTTCCCATTCTGATCGGAGTCATCCCGTTTGCCACGATCACAGGCGTGGCTGCGGTGAGTGTCGGTCTGACACTTTTTGAGACCGTGGGAATTTCCGTGATCGTTTTCGCGGGAGCATCGCAGTTGGTGGTGTATCAGTTAATGAGCGCCGGCAGCCCATGGATCATCATGGTGCTGACCGCGTGGGTGATCAACTTGCGATTCTCCATGTACAGCGCGACGCTTGCCCCCCATCTTCAGAAACTACCCACCTGGCAAAAAGCGTTGATGGCGTATCTGCTTTCAGATCAGGCATTTGGAATCAGCCTGAGCCATTTCATCATCAACAAAGAAGTCAATCATCGTTGGTTCTATTTTGGCGCGGCGCTCACGGTCTGGGTGGCATGGCTGATCAGCGCGACCATTGGAGCCTTGCTTGGCGCGCTCATCCCGGCGAGCTGGGGTTTTGATTTTGCCTTTCCGCTCAGCTTCATGGCTTTGATGTTCGCCGCCTTGCATGACCGCCCCACAGTGATCGCAGCGATCACCGGCGGCAGCATCGCCGTCATTGCGAAGGGACTGCCCTACAACACCGGGCTTGTGCTTGCCACATTCACAGGCATCGCGGCAGGCTACATGGTCGAGAGTTTGTCCAGGCAAAAGGAGGCTGCGAAATGAGCACAACTTCCATCTGGCTTCTATTCCTTGCCATTGGGCTGGGCACATTCCTGCTGCGCTTTGTGTTCATTTATTTGTTCGGGAAAATTGAAATGCCAGACTGGCTTCGCCGCGCGCTTCGTTTTGTCCCTGCCGCCGCGCTCGCTGCACTGGTATTCCCCGCCCTCACCCACCCCGCCGGTCAGCTTGACCTGTCAATGCAAAATTTTCGGTTGTTGGCTGGGTTGGGCGGAGCCATTATCGCCTGGCGCACCCGCAATGTTCTGCTGACCATCCTGATCGGAATGATCCTGCTGTGGATCCTGGAAATGCTGTTTGGGGTCTGACCGAAATTAAACGTCAGCGGCGTGGAAGGAATGTTCCATCGCCGCTGACGTTCGCTCTTAATCTGTAACCTGCTGCACATCCCCCGATTTGATCGTAACGGACAGATAGTCAATCCTGCTCTTTGAGTTCTTCCTCTACTTCTGAAGCCGCATCTTCGGTTTTGCTCATATAAACCCGCATGCGTGGTTCGATCGGAGTAAAGTATTGCCCCAAGATCTGCGGCATCACGCGAAATCCAACCACCAGAAAAACGAACAACAACACATAACCAATAAAATAACTGGAAGCCGCCAGTCTCACACCGCTAAGGAACAGTAAAGCCAGCACTCCGTTGAAGACCGTGGTGAAGCCGGGCGTCCGTGAATAGCGGGCGTAAGCCCGGCGCGGATCCTTCAGCACCTCAAAGATCAACTTCTTCGCGGCATTCAGGTAGGGCATCGCTTTGACGCCCAACGGGTGACGCATGGCTGACTTCACCATCCCCGCACCCATATCCGCCGCGATGTTGTACACAGCGCGCGATGGTCTTTTGGAAGAGCAATGATCCGCATGGCTGGCAGAATAACCGAACACGTTCATGGTCTCAAACTCGTTTTGCGCAGATCTTGCAGCATGATCCGGTTTTGCATCCACGGCAGAGACGTTGAACTCCTGCGAGGCGGCGGAGTTCTGCCGGATCTGAAGGGTCTGCCAGAGGTAGCAATCGACGATATCATTCTTCTCGCCTTCGCTCAGTTCACGGGTCTTGAGGGCGCGTTCTTTCACCCAGTCGAGACGGGATTGCTGCTTAAGGATCTGCAGATAGACCATCCAGGCCTCCACGTTTTGCGGTTCAACGCGCACAACGGCATCGAGCAGCATTTCTGCATTTAGCAGCTGCTTGTCATCAATAAATTGAATGGCACGTTCGAGCAGATGATGGGCGGCGGGCATTGTGGTATCCACAGGTTGATTCCTTGGCTGATTTAGAGGGAATTCAATTTCTCGTCTAGGCGCTGTAAGACAAAACGCTGGGTGGCGAACAGATAATCGTTGCCGCGCACATGCTTCTTCCAAACATTGTGAATGTACTGGCGCAGTTGTTCGAGCTCGCCCGCCGTTTCGCAGATCTGGATGTAAGCATTCCAGGCATCTACATTCTGCGGATCGACCGACAACGCCATTCTCAATATGCTCTGTGCTTCGTCGTAGCGGCTGTCGCCGATACATTCATAGGCTTCATCGAGTAGTTCCCATAGCTTTGGCATGATCGTAACTCCTTGTAGCTTAGTGATGCCAGTATGATAGCCCTCCTTGCTTTTACATACCACCTGAACAACTTCCCAATGCCACTACTCATTTATGCCCCCCAAAAAGGCACAATATGTAAAAATGACCAGCCCTTTTTTGCGGTCATTTTTACATATTGTGCCCTCACAAAGGTCCCTCGCATTTCATGGCGGGCAGAAAATGGGTGCCTAAATTATGCTGCTCATGGCATCACCCGCCGCCAGCAGATTTGCCCAAAAAGAAACGGAGCTGACTTTTATCAGCTCCGTTTTGAGACAGGGTCGTTCGCGACCGATTTGGCTTTTACGCCACCGCTGCCGCGAAGTTCATAAGCAGGGCTTTGAATCGGTTGTCATTGCGCAGTCCATCGAAGTCAGGGTCATTCCGCACCCAGTTGACGTAGGTCTGCTTGGTCTCGAGTGCCACCGTCAGCAGTTCGAAGGCGCGCTCGTTGTTCCCGCACAGGGCTTCAAGGCAGGCGCGGTTGTAATCGGTTTCCTCTTCCGGCTGAAGGGATCTTGCCTTCTCAATGTGCATCTGCGCTGAGTCTTCCATGCCTAGCAGACGGTACTGACTGGCAAGCGAGGCGTGCGCCTGTGAGTTACTGTGGTCGATCTCCAGAACCTTCTCGAAGGCTTTCACCGCTTCGTGGTGCTTTTTCTCGGCGGCATAGACCAGACCCAATAGGTAATGATTGTTCGGGTTCACCGGATTCAACTGGATCGCGGTCTGGAAGGCTTGAATGGCATCTTTATACCGTCCAAAGGACTTATACGCTTCGCCCAGACTGACCCACAAGATAAAGCTGCGTGGATTCTTGGCGGTCTCGTGCTGGTACTTGATGATGTTCATCTCCAGGTTGGTTCTTTCCTCAGGAGAAAGATCGTTGAGGATGTACTCGGTTTGCGAGTATTGTGTGGCTTCGATATCCGTCTCATTGATGATAGGTTCGGGCGCATCGACAAACACCGCACTGGTATCTTCGACAGCGATGACGACGGGATCAATAACCTCTACGAAGGCAACACTGGTCTCTTCCTCATCAAGCGCGGCGGGCTTGGGAATTTCGATCAACTCAAGGAGTGGAGTCTCTTCGAAAACAGGAGCAGGCTCGGGGTCCGGCTCAGACCGTTCGATGGGCAGGTCATGGATCTCCACCGGGAGTTCCATGTCTATGGGAACGATGATCTCGCTAACCGGTTCATCCACCTCCGCTGCAACCGCCTTGACCTCTTCGACAACGGCTTCGGGCTGGGGCACAATGGGTGAGGGAGCATCGGCATAGATGAGCTTCCAATCACTGTGAGCGCCGGCTTGCGGCTTGAAAAGATCATCGGAGAAGTTTTCAAAATCAAGCGGCAGCACTTCTTCAGCGACCACCTGCGTGCCAAATTGCATGGTTTCTGCGGTGGCGAACTCAGCGTTGATCTTTGTTACCAGGTCTGCCTGGGTCTGGCGCGCTGTGACATTGCCTTTTGCCAGGATCGAAGCCATGTTGATGTTGGGCATGGATACCGTGAGGGGTTTCCTCACATCGACTCCGGCTTCATCCTGATTTTGCGGGGCGATCAGGTCGGCATGCTGGTAGGCTTCGAGGGCCAGGTCGTATTCCTTGATCTGGCGGTAAAGCAGACCCAGTTTATTCCAGGTGGCAGCCTTCTCTTTTTCATCCACCAACAGTTCGATGCCGCGCAGATAAAGGTTGATCGCGTCGCGATAGCGGCCGGTCTGCACATAGGTCATCGCGAGGTTGCTGTAGGGCCTGCCAAACGTATTATCCAGTTTGATCGATTGCAGATAAGCATGGATGGCAGGCTCGTAAGCGCCGCATACAAAGTAAAGGTTGCCGATCTCGTTCCAAAATTCGTGATTCATGATGGCCTCGCTTACATGGCGTAGGCAGGTTTCTGCTCTGAGTAATTGCCAAGCAGACCAAAGCTGGCGCGCAGGGAAAGGGTGGCGTTTTCGGGGTCGAGTTCGTCTGCGACCTTATAAGCCTCAATGGCATGTTCGTAATCATTGATGCGGCGATAGACACTGCCCAGGCGGTTCCAGGTGATGGCCTTGTCTTTGTCGGAGTTGAACAATTCAATTCCGCGTTGATAGAGGAGGATGGCTTCCACAAAACTTCCCTTGTGGACATAAGCCAGCGCCAGGTTGCTGTACGGCCACGCGAAGCGGCGGTCAAGTTCAATGGCTTTGCGATAGGAAGAGATTGCTTCATCGTACGAGCCGGCATTCATGTACACATTGCCAAGTTCGTTCCACACATGGGCATTGTTGGTATCCATCGCGATACGCACTTCGCCGTTCTTGCTGACCGCGGCGATCGGAGCTTCAGCCTGAATATCATCCACATGATCGGTCAACATCTCATCCTGCATAAAGCCATCAAACTCAGCAGAGATATCTTCCGTGTCGAGGCTGGCTTCTGCCACCGGTTCTTCACTTTCAGCAGAGACCTCAGCCACTGTCGGCTCGATCGGGTCGCCTTCTTCCGGCTGTTCAACGGCTGCTTGCACAGAGATCGGGTCGGCGAAGGTTTCAACAACATCCATGTTCAGCATCGATTCATTCACTGCAACATTTTGGGGAAGATCAGACAGGGTGGTCACAGCTTCGGCAGGCTCAGAAACCGGCTGGGCTTGTTCTTCGGTATTGCCAAAGAATTTATGCTTGAGGGTCAGCCAGGCTGGGATACGGCGCGGCTTCTTCACAGATTCAACGGGCGCAGAGGCAACAGCGGCTTCCACTTCCTGGATCGATTCAGCTTCCATGACCGGTTGAGACTCAGCAACTGCTTCCACAGCCGTTTCCATCACCGGAGCGACTTCTTCGGTCACTTCTTCGGTCAGAGCCGATTCAGTTTCAGCAACAACTTCAGCCACGGGTTCAACTTCGGCGACCGGAGCGGCTTCAACTTCAGCTACGGGTTCAACTTCGGCAACCGCTTCAGCGACCGGGGTGACTTCAACTTCCGCAACGGCTTCGGCTTCGGCGACAACTTCAGCGACCGGGGCGGCTTCAACTTCCGCAACGGGTTCGGCTTCGGCGACAACTTCAGCGACCGGGGCGACTTCAACTTCCACAACGGCTTCGGCGACCACTTCAGCGACCGGAGCGGCTTCAACTTCTTCCGCCACGGGTTCAACTTCGGCAACAACTTCAGCAACCGGGGTGACTTCAACTTCCACAACGGGTTCGGCTTCGGCAACAACTTCAGCAACTGGAGCGGCTTCAACTTCCGCAACGGGTTCAGTTTCGGCAACCACTTCAGCGACCGGGGTGACTTCAACTTCCGCTACGGGTTCAACTTCGGCAACAACTTCAGCGACCGGAGCGACTTCAACTTCCGCAACGGGTTCGGCTTCGGCAACCACTTCAGCGACCGGGGTGGCTTCAACTTCTGCAACGGGTTCAACTTCGGCAACTACCTCAGCAACCGGAGCAGCTTCAACTTCCGCAACGGGTTCAACTTCGGCGGACTCTGCCTCAACCTTGGCGATCACTTCTTCCACAACTTTGAGAGCATCGAAAGGTTCCACAGCTTCCACAGCGACAGGTTCTTCCACTGCTACTGCCACGGTTTCGCTCACGGCTTCTTCCACTGCCGGGGTTTCAGCAACAGGTTCCGTTACTGC
>JAGNWT010000067.1 GCA_017985935.1 Anaerolineales bacterium
GTGAAAGTACTATGGAACGAGTCAAAAAATGGCAGTAAGGGAAATGGATAACTGACCGCGAAATGTTATCTGTGATCTTGGGGGCAAGATTTTTCCGCCCCTGTCATGCGGGCTATGATTGGTCACTTCGCAAAATTTGGGTGGATTTTTGTGAGCAGTAAAAAGATCTCCACGCCAAAATTCTAATAGCCGATGAGTTGTTCGCACTTGCCTGCTTTGACATGATATGATTCGAACATTGAATATAGCATCCGAATCAAAGGTATCACGTAGACAACAATATGAAACGACTATCCTATATCTCCTTTCTTTTTTTGATATTCCTCGCCTCTTGCTCGACCTCGAACCTGCCCGCTGCCCCCGAGCCTTCGATCTCGCTGGAAGATTGTTCGCTTACCTCAGCAACCGGGCGACAGGTGGATGCCCAGTGCGGGACGTTAACCGTTCCTGAAGATCGTGCGAATCCAGATGGTCGGCAGATCGACTTACGCATTGCCGTCATCCCTGCCATTACACGAAGCCCCGAGCCAGACCCGGTCTTTCTGCTTGCGGGCGGACCTGGTCAATCTGCTATCGAAGCTTTCCCAGCAACTCTTAGTTTGCTGTTCAATCTTCATCAAGATCGCGATATCGTTTTGGTGGACCAGCGCGGTACGGGCAAATCTAATCCATTAAGTTGTATCGACCCCGAAGCGGAAGTATTGACTGATGAAGAAGCGTTGGCGATCCTCAAGGATTGCCCCAAGTCATTAGATGCCGATATCCGTTTTTACACGACCGAGATCGCCATGACCGATTTGGATGAAGTACGTGCAGTGCTCGGTTATGAATCCATCAACTTGTATGGCGCATCCTATGGCACCCGCGCCGCATTGACCTATCTGCGCATGTACCCGGAGCACGTCCGCACGGTGACACTTGACTCCGTTGTGGACCCTGGCTTCGTCATGTTCATGGATGCAGCGGAGGATGGGCAGGCAGCGCTGGACCAGTTCTTCGCGCGGTGCGAAGCGGACGAGGCGTGTTCGCAGGCATTCCCCAATTTGCGATCCGAGTTTGAAGGGCTGGTCGCTCGGTTGGCAGAATCTCCCGCCGAGATCGTCATCCCACATCCGCTGACCAATAAGCCCACCGATGTGGAAGTGACTGATACCTTCATCACCAGCATGGTCTTCAATATTTTGTATGTGCCTGATCTGGTGGCTGCCCTGCCATTGGGAATTCATCAGGCATATGCCGAAGAGAATTACATCCCATTGATCTCGCAGGCATTCATGGTTAATGCCGGGATTTATGACGGCATGTTCTACGCTGTAACCTGCACCGAAGATGCACAATTGATCAATGCTGATGAGGCGGCGCAGAAAAGCCGTGAGAGTGTCTTTAGCGACCGCACTGTAGATTTTGCAGCAGTGTGTAAAAGCTGGCAAAAGGGAGAGCTCTCGCCGCAATTCCGCGAGCCGGTTGTTTCGGATGTGCCCGTACTGATCCTCTCTGGTGAAGCTGACCCGATCACGCCCCCGAGCCACGCGGAGAAGGTTGCCGAAAGCCTGAGCAATGATCTGCATTTGATCTTTGCGGACATGGGGCATGGGAACATGACCAGTGTGTGTGGTTCGGATATTTTCACGGCGTTTGTTGAAAGCGGCACGTTGAGCGGTTTGGAAACAGACTGCGTGGATAAGGTTACACCGCCGCCGTTCTTTGTTGATTTCAGTGGTCCGCGCCCGTAGCGCTGTGAGGTAGATATGATCGAAGTACAAGGTCTTTCAAAATCATTTGGCAAGGTACAGGCAGTGAAGGATGTTTCCTTCTCAGCACGTGACGGGCAGATCACTGGGTTGCTGGGTCCGAACGGAGCAGGCAAAAGCACGACCCTGCGCATGTTATATACATTATTGAAGCCCGATAATGGTTCGGCACAGATCGATGGATTTGATGTGCGTCAGAATCCCATTGAAGTGCAGAAGCGGATTGGCGTGTTGGCAGATGCGCGTGGGTTGTATCCGCGCCTGACGAGTCGCGAGAACATCCGCTATTACGGGCGATTGCACGGCATGGAAGGGGAAGCGCTGGAAAAACAGATTTCCTCGTTGGTGACTCTGCTGGATATGCAGTCGATTGCAGATCGCAAGACCGAGGGTTTTTCTACTGGCGAGAAGCTCAAAGTGGCGATCGCACGCACGCTTGTGCATAACCCGCAAAATGTTTTACTCGATGAGCCGACCAACGGCTTGGATGTGATGAGCACGCGCGCGATGCGTCAGTTCATTTTGCGTTTGCGCGATGAAGGCAAGTGTGTGCTCTTCACCAGTCATATCATGCAGGAAGTGGCGGCATTGTGTGACCAGATCGTGATCATTTCACAGGGATCGGTCTCTGCCAACGGCAGCCCGAATGATCTGCGCAAGCAAACCGGCAAGGAAAACCTCGAAGATGCTTTCGTCGCCGCCATCGGCTCGGAAGAGGGATTGATGCAATGAAAAAGATTTGGGTGATTGTTCAAAAGGAAGTGCTCGATAACCTGCGCGATACCCGCAGTTGGACGACAGGTGTGTTCTGGGCGTTGTTCGGTCCGTTGATCCTGGGTGGGATGATCATGTTACTGGGCAACACCTTTCGCGAAGGGACAGAAGAGGCATTGGTGCTGCCTGTGTTGGGTGCAGAGAATGCGCCCAACCTGATCGCATTTTTGGAACAGCAGGATGTGATTATTGAATCCGCGCCAGAAGACCCAGAAGCGGCAGTGATCGCTGGGGATATCAATGTGGCGTTGATCATCCCTGCCGAATATGGCGAAGATTTTTCCGCCGGTGAAACTGCCAGTGTGCAACTGGTCTTCGATAGCACACGTCAATCTGCCATGGTGGATATCTCCCGCGCACAAAACCTGATTGAAGGATACGGCGACTATATTGGCATGCTGCGCTTGAGTCTGCGTGGCGTCAGCCCAGAAGTGCTGCGTGCCGTTCAGGTCGAAGAGGTGGATACTGCCACACCGCAAAGCCAGGCATTGATCTTCCTTTCGATGCTGCCGTACTTCATTATCTTTGCCATCTTCAATGGCGCTTCGCCGGTCATCACCGATGCAACAGCAGGAGAGCGCGAGCGCGGTTCGCTTGAACCCTTGTTGATCAATCCGCTTCCACGCGGTTGGGTGGCGGTAGGCAAGATGCTCTCTGCTATGCCATTCGCCATCGTCAATTTGTTTATTACACTGGCTGGGTTTGCCGCCATTTTCCAAATTTTGCCAATTGAAGACCTGATCGGTGTGCAGATCGGTTTTGACCTCGGCGCTTTGACGGCAGTCTTCTTCATTTGTCTGCCGATCATCATTTTGGCATGTGCCATTCAAACCTTGATCGCTTCGTATGCCAAGACGACGAAGGAAGCCGGGACGTATCTGCCCTTCATCGGCTTGATTCCATCTCTGCCCGGCATTGCCCTCGCCTTTCTGCCGGTCAAACCGGACCTGTGGACGATGCTCATCCCAACCTTTGGTCAGCAGATTTTGATCAATCAGTTCCTGCGCGCCGAGCCGATCTCGGGTATGAACATCCTTGTTTCTGCAGCGGTGACGATCTTGCTTTCAGTGGTGATCACCTTTGTTGCCATCAAGTTGTATGAAGGTGAGCGCATTATCAAGGGCTAATACATACTTAAAAGAAAACAGGTCATGCACACGCATGACCTGTTTTTGATTACGATTGTAATGCCTGATCCAGATCCCAGAGAATATCTTCGATATCTTCCAAGCCAATCGATAAGCGGATGAAATCCGGGCTGACGCCTGCGGCAGTTTGCTCTTCGTCGGAGAGTTGGCTGTGGGTGGTGCTGGCAGGATGGATCGCCAATGAGCGTGTGTCGCCAATGTTAGCGACGTGGCTGAAGAGTTGCAGGTTATCGATGAATTTCGCGCCCGCCTCTCTGCCGCCCTTTACGCCGAATCCCATCACCGCGCCTGTTCCAAGCGGAAGATATTTCTTTGCGCGTTCATAATGTGGGTGACTGGCAAGACCCGCATACGAGACCCATTTCACATTGGGGTGACCTTCAAGAAATTCAGCAACACGCTGTGCATTTTGTACATGACGTTCCATGCGCAAGGAGAGGGTGTCGAGTCCTTGCAGGAGGAACCATGAAGCGATGGGTTGTTGTACGGTGCCGAAATCACGCAGGATGCCTGAACGCGCTTTGGAGATAAATGCCAGCGGACCAAAGTCATCGGCGTAGACAATGTCATGGTAGGCAGTATCAGGCTCGGTGAAGTTTTTGAAGCGCCCGCTCTTCCTCCAATTGAACTTGCCGCCATCCACGACGATTCCACCCATGGTGGTGCCGTGCCCGCCGATGAATTTGGTGGTGGAGTGGGTGATAATATCCGCGCCCCATTCGAAGGGACGACAGAGGTATGGCGTGGCGAAGGTGTTGTCGATCATCAACGGGATGCCATGCTCGTGTGTGATCTTTGAAACTTCATCGAAAGGGAAGATGTTGCCGAGCGGGTTGCTGATGGTTTCGCCGTAGATTATTTTTGTGTTGGGTTGAATCGCGCGGCGGAAATTTTCAGGGTCGCTAGGGTCAACCAATGTGACGTTGATACCGAGCTTCGGAAATGTGGATTTGAACTGTGTGACCGTGCCGCCATACAGAGTGGAGGTGGAAACGATGTGGTCGCCTGCTTCGCAAATGGTGAGGATTGCAGTGGCTTGCGCGGCATGACCTGAACCAACTTCCACGGCGCCAACGCCGCCTTCGAGGGATGCAATGCGTTTCTCAAGAACGTTGCTGGTGGGGTTCGAGATGCGTGTGTAAATGTTTCCGCTCTCTTGTAACGCAAAGAGTCTCGCGGCGCGGTCTGTGCTTTGCAGGTCGTAGGCAGTGGTTTGGTAAATGGGAACGGCGCGGCTGCCTGTGGCGGGGTCGGGAGTGTAGCCTTCGTGCAGTTGACGCGTATTGAATCCGAACTTGCGGGGTGAGGTCATTTATTTCTCTTTGGAATTTCATTTGGGTCGAACGGCGTGGACTGATAAACGTAATAGTTCAGCCAGTTCGCGTATAGCAAGTTGGCATGCCCGCGCCAACGGACGTTGGGCATTTTGCTTGGGTCGTCGTTGGGATAATAATTTTTCGGGACGTGAATGGGCAGACCTTTATTCACGTCGCGGTCGTATTCGGCTTTGAGTGTGAGTGGGTCATATTCGGAGTGACCCGTGATGTAGAGGTTACGTCCAGCTTTGTCACTGACGATATACACGCCTGCATCATCTGACTCGGCAAGGATCTGTAATTCAGAATGCTTTTCAATGTCTTCGCGGCGGATCTCGGTGTGACGGGAGTGCGGGGCGAGGAAAATGTCATCGAAGCCGCGCATCAGGCTTTCGGTCCGATTCAAGAGGCGGTGTTCGAAAACGCCGAACATCTTGCGGGGCAGGTCATATTTTTGGATCCCGTATTTGTGATACAAGCCCGCCTGTGCTCCCCAGCAAATGTGAAAGGTAGATTCAACGTTGGTCTCTGACCAATCCATGATGCGTTGAAGTTCCTGCCAGTAATCTACATCTTCGAAGGGCATTTGCTCAACGGGTGCGCCTGTGATGATGAGACCATCGAACTTTTCGTTTTTTATATCATCAAAGGTGACATAATGTTCCATGAGATGGTCTGCATCGGTGTTCTTGGATTCATGCGTGGCGGTGTTAAGTAAGGTGACCTCCACCTGTAATGCCGAGTTGGAAAGCAAACGTAGAATTTGTGTTTCGGTAGAAATCTTGGTGGGCATCAAGTTCAGGATGGCAACACGCAAAGCGCGGATATCCTGATGAATGGCGCGGTCTTCGTCCATGACGAAGATGTTCTCGTTTTCGAGAGTGGTTCGAGCGGGGAGGGTGGCAGGTATTTTTACGGGCATGGGTTTTAAGGGATAAAGGCGGAAGGATGAAGGATGAATTTTCATTCGATCCTTTCATCCCTCATCCTTCATAATTCATCCTTATGAATTTAATGCTTGATCCAGATCCCACTTGATGTCTTCGAAATCTTCGAGACCAATGCTCAAGCGGACGAAATCAGGGCTGACGCCAGCGGTGACCTGTTGTTCTTCGGTCAACTGACTGTGAGTGGTGGTAGCGGGATGAATGGCGAGAGAACGCGCATCACCGACGTTGGCAAGGTGGCTGAAGAGTTGCAGGCTTTCGATGAATTTCTTGCCTGCCGCTGCACCGCCTTTGATGCCGAAGCCGAGAATGGCGCCCGCACCCTTGGGCAGGTACTTCTTGGCGCGGTCGTAGTCGGGATGGCTCTTGAGCCCAGGATACTTGACCCAGCTAACTTTGGGGTGCTTCTCAAGGAATTCGGCAACCGCTTGCGCGTTCTGCACGTGACGATCCATGCGCAGGTTGAGGGTTTCAAGCCCGAGCAAAGTCTG
Source organism: Anaerolineales bacterium (assembly GCA_017985935.1). Lineage (GTDB taxonomy): Bacteria > Chloroflexota > Anaerolineae > Anaerolineales > Villigracilaceae > Villigracilis. The sequence goes on from JAGNWT010000067.1 coordinate 6,428, forward strand.
CCAGGAGTTGAACGGAGAAGCAGAAGCACCAATGTCACGCAACACATGCACGCGGGCTTTGATGGCGAAGGGAGGCAGTCCCGCCGCGGCGATGGAGGAGTACACGAGCCCGTGATAAGAAGGATCGGGCGTGTTGAAATTCTCGAACTTCTCGCTTGTCCAATCGTAGTTGCCACCGTCCACGATGATGCCGCCAATGGAAGTGCCGTTGCCCGTGATGAACTTGGTGGTGGAGTGGGTGACCACATGCGCGCCCCATTCGAACGGGCGGAAGAGATATGGGGTGGCGAAGGTGTTGTCGATGAACAATACAAGATTATGTTTCTTGGCGATTTCGGCAACTTCTTCGAATGGGAAGACGGAGATATCAGGGTTGCCGAGAGTCTCGCCGTACAAGATCTTCGTGTTGGGCTGAATTGCCGCTTCAAAATTCTTCGGGTCGGTGGGGTCAACAAAAGTGACTTGGATGCCTAACTTCGGCAGGGTGTACTTGAACTGGCTATAGGTGCCGCCATACAAACGGGACGAGGTCACAATGTGGTCACCTGCATTGAGCAAGGTGAAGATGGCCTGCGCCTGCGCAGCATGACCTGAACTGGATGCCAACGCCGCAACGCCGCCTTCAAGTGCCGCAATGCGTTGTTCAAGCACATCGGTGGTGGGGTTCATCAAACGAGTGTAGATGTTTCCCAACTCTTTGAGTGCAAATAAATTTGCGGCATGTTCCGTGTTCTTGAACTGATAGCTGGTGGTCTGATACAGCGGCACAGCACGGCTCCCCGTGGTGGGGTCTGGTGAATAGCCCGCGTGTAACTGACGGGTGGCAAAACCTAACTTACGATCTTTGATGGTGGACATTTCGAGTTATCTCCTCTTGAATAAAGTTTTTATAAATTAATTCCGCCCGTCAGAAGAGATAATTTTTTGCGCTTAAAAAATTTACCTCTTCTGAAAGTACAAGAAGAGGTATACGTCTACACCGTCCTCTCATCTTCCAGATATGAATGACCATGTCATTCGTATTTGCCGAATTTGGCACCTGAACTTTCGTTTGGTTGCCGAAGCTTCAAAGGGTCGGTCCCTCAGCTTCTCTGGATAAGAGCGAATATTTAATTTCGCGGTTTATATCATAGTGACTTTACGCTTGTCAAGTGTTTTCATCAACTCGATTCGGAAAGTACCCATATGGGTCATGCTATAAAAGGTTTTCACTCACCAACAACTCGGCATTATAGATTGATGCACCCGCCGCACCGCGAATCGTGTTGTGTGAAAGTACAACAAATTTAAGATCAAGGATGGGATCTCGGCGCACGCGACCGACTACTGTCGTCATGCCTTTGCCTGCCATACGATCGAGTCTTGGCTGTGGGCGATCCGCTTCATCTCTGACCTCGATGACTGGTTTTGGCGCCGAAGGCAGATTCCTCGCTGACGGTTTTGCGGCGTAATCGCGTAACGCTTGAATGGCAACTTCTGGCTCAACGGGTTTATCCAGTGCCACACTCGCACACACGGTGTGACCATCGATCACTGCCACGCGATTGGTATGTGCGCTGAATTTTATATCCGCCATGTCGATCTTATTCTCGTTGAACTTACCGAGCATTTTGCGTGGTTCCCATTCCACTTTTTCTTCTTCGCCGCCATTGCCTACGTTAGGGATGATGTTATCCATGATATCGAGCGACGGCACACCAGGGTAGCCTGCTCCCGAAAGCGCTTGCAATGAGACCATGAAAACTTTCTTCACGCCAAAGGACTCATCCAAGGCTTTGAGCGCAATCGTCAGACCCGTGCTGGTACAGTTCGGATTGGTGACGATACATCCGCTCCAGCCTTTGTTTTTGCGCTGATGCTTCACCAGTTGAATGTGCTCCGCGTTGATCTCAGGTAAAAGCAACGGCACATCCTCCCCTCGGCGATACGACGACGCATTCGAGCAGACTGCTGCGCCAGCTTTGGCGAAAGCAGGTTCCAATTCATTAGCGACTTCTGTGTGTAAGGCTGAGAAAACAATTTTTGCTTGCACCGCATCCGTGTTGGCAGGGACGATGACCATGTCACGGGCATATTCGGGCATGGGTGTATCCAATACCCAGCGTGTGGCTTTAGCATAGGGCTGTCCCGCCGAACGGTCAGACGCGGCGAGCGCCACCACCTTGAACCACGGATGATTATCGAGCAAAGAAATAAAGCGTTGACCGACAGAACCTGTCGCGCCAAGCACGGCAACGGGGATTTGAGATTGGGACATAATAATTTCTCCTTTGATGATGGGTAGGGGCGGGGCTTGTGCCACAAAGTGGTATCACCCCGCCTCTACAAAATTATTGAACAATTAATTCATGCAACGCTTTGACCGCACTTTCTGTATCCGCTGAATCGACAACAAGAGAAATCGATACTTCGGATGAACCCTGCGCAATGGCGAGGACGTTGACGCCGTCATTGCCAAGCTTGCTGAAAACGCGACCTGAAACACCGGGCGTGTGCCGCATCCCTGCACCGACGACAGTGATGATGGAGATGTCTTCGGTGGACCAAACGCGGTCAATGTCTTCGTCTGCGATCTCGTTGGCGAATGCTTTTTCAAGAGAAGATAACACGGTGGGGGCGAGCTCTGAAGGCACCGCAAAACAAATGGACTGCTCCGAAGATGCCTGCGTAATCAGCGGAACGCTCGTGCCCGTGGATGCAACGGCTCCGAATGCACGCGCCGCAACACCAGGCACGCCCAGCATGCCGCGCCCTTCAATGGTGATTAGCCTTTGCTTGCGGATAGCCGTCACGGCTTTTATAACTTTTCCTTCCACTTTGCCATTGCTTTTCACACTGGGGATCAAGCGTGTACCAGGGTGACTGGGATTGAACGTATTGCAAATGCGCAAGCCAATACCAGCATCCAACACGGGGCGGATTGTTTTGGGATGCAGCACTTTCGCGCCGTAATAAGCGAGTTCGGCGATCTCGTTGTAGCTGATCTCTGGCAGGGTTTGAGCCTCTTTCACGATGCGCGGATCGGTGGTCATCACGCCGTCTACATCCGTCCAGATCCAGACGTCATCGGCGGGGAGCACTGCGCCGATGATGGCGGCGGAATAATCGGAGCCGCCGCGACCAAGCGTGGTGATGGCGCCTTCAGGGGTTGCGCCGATAAAACCAGTTGTAATGGGAACAATACCTTTATCCATGAGTGGATTAAGTTTCCCCCGTGTCTTTTCGGTTGTGACTTTGAAATCGGGATGGGCATTCTGGAAGTGTGCGTTGGTGACCACAAACTCCGTCGATTCAATGCCGTGAGCAGGAATACCCGCATCATGCACAACAGCAGCAAGCAAGCGCACACTCATCCGTTCGCCGAGGGATGCCACCGTGTCCATCGCGCGTGGACTGGCTTCACCGAGCACGGCGATGGCTTTGCACAAGTCCACGAGCGAGAGGATGAGTGCGTTGATCTCAGATTTCGTCTGTTCTCGCAAAGACTCATCTTTGATGAGCGCATCGGCGGCGGCGAAGTGTTTTTCTCTCAGCGAAGATTCTATCGCTGGAAGTGAATCCACTTTCCCTTGCGAAGCCGAAGCGGCAGAGTCCAATAGCAGGTTTGTCACGCCAGACATGGCAGATGTCACCACGACGACTCGTTCCCAATCTTTTTTCGCATCGCGAATGATCTGAATGGCGTTCTTCAACGCATCCACCGACCCGACGGATGTTCCTCCAAATTTCATAACTAATGTTTTCGACATAGCATTCTCCTTGGCGCTTCTCTGAAAGAGCAGCAATGGGGTAAATAAAAACGCCCCGCGTTTCCGCGAGGCGTTGTGTGTTTCGAGATAACCTTTGTTCGGTTACTTCATCCCATGCACTAACGCCTCGCGGTGTGTACCGGAGGTAGTGGTCATGGTCATCATAGTGCCGAAGCAATGGTTTAGCATATTGGGCGCTATTCTATGCGAGGGATGTGGATTGGTCAAGGGGGAAAGATGATTTTCAATAAAGACAAAATGTAATCGTTTGTCTTCTCCGAAACGGAAAAACTCGCCCTTGACGGATTGCCGTTTCCGCCTATAATCGGGCGAAACAAAAAGCCCATGAATTTCATTTCAAGCCTCTCCCTTATTGTAGTCGTCCTTGCGGTCCTTATTATTAAGGATCCGTTTTTGGTTAGGATGGCTACGGTGAGAGCAAAGTAAATCACTGAGTGAACGCAGAGCCGCCCTAACCACGGGCGGCTCTTTTTATTACCCCACCCCCGCTCCTTCTCACATCGAATGAAGAGGGGAGCAAAAGAGAGAAACATGCGATCAGATACAGTTAAAAAAGGTTATGAGAAGGCGCCGCACCGCGCATTGTTGCGCGCCACAGGCTTGAAGGATGATGATTTCAACAAGCCGTTCGTCGCCATTGTAAATTCCTATGTGGATGTGGTGCCCGGGCATGTGCATTTGCAGGAGTTCGGCAAGTTGGTGAAAGATGCGGTGCGTGCGGCTGGATGTGTGCCCTTTGAATTCAATACCATTGGTGTGGATGATGGCATTGCAATGGGGCACATGGGGATGAAGTATTCGCTCCCTTCGCGTGAATTGATCGCCGACTGCGTGGAGACCATGATCGAGGCGCACCGCTTCGATGCGATGATCTGCATTCCCAATTGCGACAAGATCGTGCCGGGGATGTTGCTGGCCGCGATGCGAGTGAATGTGCCGACCATCTTTATTTCCGGCGGCGCCATGAAGGCAGGCGTGACCCCCGATGGTGAGACCATTGACCTGATCTCGGTCTTTGAGGGTGTGGGTGCGTTCTCTGCGGGAAAGATCGATGAGAAGCGTTTATCCATTCTGGAAAAATTTGCCTGCCCGTCCTGCGGCTCATGCTCTGGCATGTTCACCGCCAACTCCATGAACTGCCTCATGGAAGTGCTGGGACTGGCTCTGCCTTACAACGGCTCCGCGCTGGCAAAGACCCCCGAGCGGGAAGCGTTGGCGAAGCAAGCCGCAGCGCAGATCGTGACCTTGATCGAACGCGACATCAAACCGCGTGACATCGTCACCGCCGATGCCATTGATGATGCGTTCGCGCTGGATATGGCCATGGGCGGTTCATCCAACACGGTACTGCACACGCTGGCATTGGCCAACGAAGCCGGTGTGGACTATCCGCTGACCCGCATCAACGCTGTGGCAGATAAGGTGCCTCACATCTGTAAGGTCAGCCCGGCGGGCAAATGGCACATGGAAGATGTGCACCGCGCCGGCGGCATCCCGGCCATTTTGAACGAAGTACAGCGGGGAACAGGCATGCTGCATTTTGACCGTATGACGGTCACCGGCAAGACATTGGGGGAATCGATCCAGGGATGTGAGATCAAAGACGAAGAAGTGATTCGAAAATATGACAACGCACATTCCAAGCGTGGCGGGCTGTCCATTTTATTTGGCAATCTGGCTCCCAAGGGGGCGGTTGTTAAAGTGGGCGGCGTGAGCGCTCCCATGATGCAGTTCGAAGGACCGGCGGTGATCTTTGAATCGCAGGATGATGCCATGGCCGGAATTTTGGCTGGCAAGGTGAAGGCTGGCGATTGTGTGGTGGTTCGTTACGAAGGACCCAAAGGCGGACCGGGCATGCAGGAAATGCTCTCTCCGACCTCTGCCATCATGGGGCAGGGACTTGGCGACAAGGTTGCGCTCATCACCGATGGACGTTTCAGCGGCGGGACGCGCGGCGCGTGCATTGGTCACGTTTCACCTGAAGCAGCCGCGCGCGGCCCGATCGCTGCGCTCCAAGCCGGAGACATTGTTCAGATCGATTTGGTGGCACGCGGCTTGAACGTCAAGTTGACCGATGCCGAGATCCAGACCCGGCTCGAGGCGCTGCCTCCGTTTGAATCCAAAGTCACATCGAAGTGGTTGAAGCGATATTCGTATTTTGTCACCAGCGCAGATACTGGCGCGGTGTTGCAATCATAAGGAGAACAAATGAAAAAGACAGGTGCAGAGATTTTGTGGGAGTGTGTGGTGCGCGAAGGCGTTGAGGTGGTCTTCGGGTACCCGGGCGGGGCGAACATGCCGATCTACGATGCGATGTTGAACTACCCCATCCATCATGTATTGGTGCGTCATGAGCAGGGCGGCGCTCATATGGCGGATGGATATGCCCGCGCATCAGGCAAGGTGGGGATGGCCATGGGGACATCGGGTCCCGGCGCGACGAACCTCGTGACGGGCATCGCGACGGCGATGATGGATTCTGTTCCTGTGGTATTCGTGACGGGACAGGTCGCCGCGCACCTCATCGGCGGCGACGCGTTTCAGGAAGTGGATGTGACCGGCATCACCCTGCCGATCACCAAGCATAACTATCTTGTGACCCGCGCAGACGAGATCGCCGAAGTTGTGCGCGAGGCTTTTTACATTGCGCGCAGCGGTCGCCCCGGTCCCGTGCTGATCGACATCTGCAAGAACGCGCAAGTTGAATCCTGCGAATTCGTTTACCCGGAAAATGTGAAACTCCCCGGTTATCAACCTGTGGACCACGCGCCCAAGGCTTCACTCGATGAAGCGGTGAAGCTGATCGAGAAATCTCAGCGTCCAATCATTTTGTGCGGACACGGTGTGTTGGTGTCTGAAGCGGAAGAAGCCTTGATGCAGTTCGCAGTGAAGACCCAAACCCCGGTTGCAAGCACTTTGCTTGGGCTCGGCGCCTTCCCTGCTTCGCATGAATTGAGCCTTGGCATGATGGGCATGCACGGCGAAGTCCACACCAACCTGGCCGTTCAAAACTCCGACCTGATCCTGGCCTTTGGCATGCGCTTCGATGACCGTGTGACCGGCACACTTAAAACCTATGCCCCGCGCGCCAAGAAGATCCACATCGAGATCGATCCCTCCGAAGTCCACAAGAATGTGGCGGTGGATGTTCCCTTGGTGGGCGATCTGAAGACCGTGTTGACCGATCTCATCCCGCTGGTGGATGAATACGATCACGAAGAATGGAAGAAAGAGATCAACGGGTGGAAGACCGAAGCCGATGCTCGAAGCATCATGAACTGGGAAGATGACGGCAAGTTGTATGTGGCGCATCTCATTGCCGACATCTGGAAGGCGACAGGCGGCGGTGCGATCGTCACCACCGATGTGGGTCAGCATCAAATGTGGACCGCGCAGTACTATCAGCTTGACAAGCCCAATCGCTGGTTGACATCCGGCGGCGCCGGGACCATGGGCTTTGGTCTGCCTTCTGCGATCGGAGCCTGGTTTGCGGCCAAAGATCAGGAGATTTGGACCATCGCCGGTGATGGCGGATTCCAGATGACCGCCGCGGAATTGACCACCGCCGTTCAGGAAGGTGCGAACGTCAAAGTTGCCATCATGAACAACAGCTTCCTCGGCATGGTGCGTCAGTGGCAGGAGTTCTTCTTTGAGAAGCGTTACTCTGCTGTGAACATGCTCGCGCCCGATTTTGTGAAACTGGCCGATGCGCACGGCGTCCCTGCGCGGCGCGTGACCAAACGCGAAGAAGTGGACGAAGCGATCGCCTGGGCTCGCAGCATCAAGGGCCCGACCGTGATCGAATTCAAAGTTGAGATGGAAGACGCGGTCTATCCGATGGTCCCCGCAGGCGCGGCACTGGACCAGATGTTACAAAGACCTGCTAAAGCAGAAAAATAGATCCACGGGACCGCTGACCTTGCAGCGTTCGACCCGCATTGTCAGAAAAACTTGTGGATATGAATTTGGAGACAAGAAATGAACTACACCTTCATCGCATTAGTAGAAAATAGACCGGGCGTGTTGAACCGCGTTGCATCGTTGTTCCGCCGCCGCAATTTCAATATCGAATCGCTCGCGGTTGGCCGGACGGAGAACCCCGAAGTCTCACGCATGACCGTGGTGGTGGACTGCCCCAACGGCGATATGGATGCGCATAAGATCGAAGCGAACCTGTACAAACTGGTCAACGTGATCGATGTGCAGGATGTTACCCATCAACCCTCAGTGACCCGTGACCTGGCTTTGATCAAGGTCAAGGTCGGCCCTGAGAAGCGCGCCGAGGTCAACGGTCTCGCGGATATCTTCCGCGCCCGCATCGTGGACGTGGCCGCTGATTCGGTCATTGTGGAGATCACCGGCACCGAAGACAAGATCGAAGGCATGATCGAGTTGCTGCGTCCGCTCGGCATTGTGGAAATGGTCCGCACCGGGCAGGTTTCGATGACCCGCGGTGTGAACGACGGCGTGCGCCGTGTTCCCGGTGTCACCGGCAACCGCTTCGATGACGTCTCTGAAATGGCGGAAATGACGCCCTAAAAGAAGTATGAATTTTGAAGGATAAAGGATGAATAAAACCTTTACCCTGAAACTTGTAACTCAAAACAAAAACACAAAAAATAAACAGGAGAATTTTTATCATGGCAAAGATCAATTTTGGCGGCGTTGAAGAAGAAGTGGTGACTCGCGACGAGTTCAGCCTCGAGAAGGCACGTGAGGTTTTGAAGAATGAAGTGGTGGCGGTTATTGGGTACGGTGTGCAGGGTCCCGCTCAGGCGATGAACATGCGCGACAACGGCATCAACGTCATTATCGGTCAGCGTGAAGGCACACCCAATTGGGACAAGGCAGTTGCAGACGGCTGGGTTCCCGGCAAGACCCTTTTCAATGTGGAAGAAGCTGCCGAGAAAGGCACCGTCATTCAGTACCTTTTGTCCGATGCCGGGCAGCGCTCGCAATGGCCCAAGATCGTGGAATGTCTGAATGAAGGCGATATGCTCTACTTCTCGCACGGCTTCTCCGTCACCTTTAAGGACGATACCGGCGTTGTGCCTCCTCCGCATGTGGATGTAGCCCTCGTCGCGCCCAAGGGATCGGGCACCAGCGTCCGCCGTAACTTTTTGGCTGGCAGCGGCATCAACGCCAGCTATGCCGTGCATCAGGATTTCACCGGCAAGGCTGCGGAACGCACCATCGCGCTCGGCATTGCCATTGGCGCGGGTTATCTATTCAAGACCGATTTCAAGAACGAAGTGCTGAGCGATCTGACCGGCGAACGCGGAATTTTGATCGGCGCTCTTTCCGGCGTGATGGAAGCCCAGTACAACGTGCTGCGCAAGAACGGTCATTCTCCATCCGAGGCTTTCAACGAGACCGTTGAAGAGCTTACCCAATCCCTCATCCGCCTAGTGGGTGAGAACGGCATGGACTTTATGTATGCCAATTGCTCCACCACCGCCCAACGCGGCGCGCTCGACTGGCACCCCCGTTTCCGCGATGCGGTAGCCCCTGTCTTTGAAGATCTGTATGAATCGGTGAAGAGCGGAAACGAAGCCCGCATCACCCTTGAAGCCAACAGCCGCCCGGACTATCGCGAGCAGCTTGAGAAGGAACTTGATGCCTTCCGCAATTCTGAAATGTGGCGCGCAGGCGCTGCTGTCCGTTCATTGCGCCCTGAGAATTGGCAGAAATAGCCGCGAGGTCCTATGGTCTGATGGTCTTTTCGACATTGACTATCAGACCATGAGACCATCAGACAAGGAGACTACATGACAAACTACGTCAAGATCTTTGACACAACATTAAGAGATGGCGAGCAATCTCCCGGCGCGACCATGACCTCAGCCGAAAAATTGGAAGTGGCGCACAACCTCGCCCGCCTTGGCGTGGATATCATCGAAGCGGGCTTTCCCGCCGCCTCACCGGATGATCTGGAAGCCGTCCGGCGCATCGCGCTTGAAGTGGGCAACCCTGCCAACCCTGAGTCTGATTCGAAGATTCCCGTCATCGCCGGGCTGGCGCGTGCCAACAAAGCCGATATCGATAAAGCGTGGGAAGCGGTTCAGGGCGCAAAGCGGCCGCGCATCCACACCTTCCTCGCCACCTCTTCGATCCACATGAAGCACAAGTTGAAGATGGATCCGGAGGAAGTGGTGCAGCGTGTTTCCGAAATGGTGACCTACGCCCGCTCGCTCTGTGCCGATGTGGAGTTTTCTCCCGAAGACGCGGGACGCTCTGACCCTGAGTTTTTGTATGTGGTATTGGGCGAGGCGATCAAAGCCGGAGCGACCACTTTGAACATTCCCGATACGGTCGGTTACACCACGCCCGATGAATTTTACAAACTGATCGACGGCATCATCAAGCATACCCCGGGCATGCACGAAGGCATCACCGTCTCTGTGCACACCCACGACGATCTGGGACTCGCCACCGCGAATGCGCTGGCGGGAATCCGCGCCGGCGCGCGCCAGGCCGAAGTGACCATCAATGGCATTGGCGAAAGAGCCGGCAATACCTCGCTGGAAGAAGTTGTGATGGCGCTCAAGACCCGTCACCCGATCTTCGGTTTGGAGACCGGCATCGACACCACCCAACTCTCACGCATCAGCAAACTGGTGAGCAACTACACGGGCATGGTCGTCCAGCCGAACAAAGCCATTGTCGGCGCGAATGCCTTCGCCCACGAAGCCGGCATTCACCAGGATGGCATGCTCAAGCATCAGACCACCTATGAGATCATGCGCCCTGAAGATGTGGGCGTGAATCAGACCAAGCTGGTGCTTGGCAAGCATTCCGGTCGGGCCGCGCTTCGTAACCGTTTGGCCGAGATGGGGCACTCGCTCGACGAAGTTGAACTCGACAAAGCGTTTGCGCGTTTCAAGGAATTGGCCGACCGCAAGAAGGTCATCACCGACCTTGACCTTGAAGCCGTGATCGCGGACGAATTCTACAAGCCGCGTGATGTATACCTGCTGAATGGAATGCAGGTCACCAGCGGAACGATGGGCATGCCCACCGCCACCGTCCGCCTGCGAGGACCAGATGGCATTGTTCACACTGTGGCAGCCATTGGCACCGGGCCTGTGGATGCGACCTACAAAGCCATTGACCAGATCGTCAATGTGCCCTGCACCCTGCTCGAGTTCAACATCCATGCCATTACCGAAGGCATCGACGCGCTCGGCGAAGTGACGGTTCGCATCCAGAGCGATTCCAGCGCAACCACCATGGACCCGCAAAGTGAAGTTGAGTATGTCCGCATCTATGGCGGGCACGGCGCAGACACCGACATCATCGTCGCCAGCGCCAAGGCTTATATCAACGCTCTCAACAAATTGATCATCGCCCAAACCGAAGGCAAAGAAAAAGTGCAGAACGATTTTGGCGTGATGTTAGGATAAACAGGAGAAATCACCATGTCTTCACAAAATGAAAACCCCAGCACCTACGAATATCAGTCCTTTGACCCTCACCCCACCGCGCCCATGTTCCCTGCCGGCTGGGACCTGAGCGAAATGCAGGCTTCATCCGCGAACGAAGAGACAAAAGACTCCAACACCAACGAAGCGAACTAGAAATATGCCAAAGACTCTTTTTCAAAAAATTTGGGACTCGCATGTGGTCACCGAGCAGGAAGGCGCGCCCGCGGTCCTTTACATCGACCTGCACCTGGTCCACGAAGTGACATCTCCCCAGGCTTTTACAGGTCTTCGCCAACGCGGATTGAAGATCCGCCGCCCCGACAAGACCCTCGCCACGATGGATCACTCCATCCCGACCACGCCGATCAACGTCCCGATCGCAGACGCGCTCGCTGCGGCGCAGATCAAGCAGATGGAAACCAACGCGGCGGAATTCGGCATCACCCTGCACGGCATGACCAGCCCGCACCGCGGCATCGTCCACGTGATCGGACCGGAACTGGGACGCACCCAGCCCGGCATGACCATCGTCTGCGGCGACAGCCACACCGCCACACATGGCGCGTTCGGCGCGCTGGCTTTCGGCATTGGCACCTCCGAGGTCGAGCATGTGCTCGCGACCCAATGTCTCTTGCAGAAAAAGCCGAACACCTACGAAGTCCGCGTGGATGGCAAACTCGCCAACGGGGTTTCCGCCAAGGACATCATCCTCGCCCTCATCGCCCGCATTGGTGTGGGCGGCGGCACCGGGCATGTCTTCGAGTACACCGGCGAAGCCATCCGCGGCTTGACGATGGAACAGCGCATGACCATCTGCAACATGTCCATCGAAGGCGGAGCGCGGGCGGGCATGATCGCCCCCGATGACAATACCTTTGAGTACCTGCACGGACGCGAGTTCGCTCCGCAGGGTGAAGAATGGGACAAGGCGGTCGCGAAGTGGAAGTCTCTGCCCAGCGACGATGGCGCGACCTACGACAAATCCATCACGCTCAACGCTGCCGACCTCGAACCGATGATCACCTACGGCACGAATCCCGGCATGGGCATGAAGATCACCGACCGCATTCCCACCGTGGATGCTTTCAGCGAAGCCTCGCAGAAAGCCGCGTTCGAAAAAGCCATGACCTACATGGGACTCCAGCCCGGTCAATCCCTGCTCGGTCAAAAAGTGGATGTGGTCTTCATCGGCAGCTGCACCAACTCGCGCATCTCCGACCTGCGCCTCGCCGCGGGTATGTTGAAGGGACGCAAGGTCTCTGAAAGCACCCGTGTGATGGTCGTGCCCGGCTCGCAGGATGTGAAGAAGCAAGCCGAGCAGGAAGGACTGGACAAGGTCTTCAAGGAAGCCGGCGCGGAATGGCGCGAAGCAGGCTGCAGCATGTGTATCGCCATGAACGGCGATCAACTCCAGCCCGGGCAATATGCCGTTTCGACCAGCAATCGCAACTTTGAAGGACGCCAGGGCAAAGGCGGGCGCACTTTCCTCGCCAGCCCGGTCACTGCCGCAGCGACCGCCATCAACGGCGTCGTCACCGACCCGCGCACCCTGTTAGGATAAATCTCATGGCGCAATTCACCACACTTACTTCCCGCGCGATCCCGCTCCCCGTCAACGACATCGACACGGACCAGATCATCCCCGCGCAGTTCCTCAAAGTGACCGACAAGAACGGTCTCGCCGACGCACTCTTCTTCAACTGGCGTTACAACGACGATAAATCTCCGAAAGCCGATTTCATCATCAACCAGCCCGAGTCAAAGGGCGCGCAGATCCTGTTAGCCGGAGACAACTTCGGCTGCGGGTCGAGCCGCGAACACGCGCCCTGGGCGCTCACCAGCTACGGCTTCCGCGCGGTCATCTCGACCTCGTTCGCAGACATCTTCCGCAACAACTCGCTGAAGAACGGATTGATCCCGATCATCGTGGACGACGCGACCCACAAGATGCTCTTCGACCTTTTGGAAGAAGCGCCACGCGCCGAGCTGACCGTTGATCTGGCGACCCAGACCGTTTCCTTCCCCGGCGGCTCGTTCACCTTCCCGATCGACCCATTCAACAAGACCTGCCTGCTTAACGGCGTGGACGAACTTGGTTACATCATGGGTTTTGAAAAAGACATTGCGGCATACGAAGCAAGAGCGTAATCAATGATTGGCGATCAGCGACCGCCAATATAAAGGCAGCACATGACCCTACCCTTCATACAAATCTACGATACCACCCTGCGCGATGGAACCCAATCTGAAGGATTCAACCTTTCCGCCAACGACAAGGTCCGCGTGGCGCAAAAACTGGATGACTTCGGTGTGTCCTTCATCGAAGGCGGCTGGCCCGGCTCGAACCCCAAAGATGTGGAATTCTTCGAGCGCGCCCGCGACATGAAGTGGAAGAACGCTCTCATCACTGCGTTCGGTTCCACTTGCCGCGTCAAAGGCGGACCCGAAGACGATGCCAATATCAAAGCCCTGCTTGATTCAAAGACCCCGGTTTGCACCATCTTTGGCAAGACCTGGAACTTGCACGTCACCGATGTTCTGCTAACCACACTCGACGATAACCTGCGCATCATCGAACAGTCGGTGGCTTATCTCAAAGCCAATGGCAAGCGCGTCATCTACGACGCCGAGCATTTCTTCGACGGCTACAAAGCGGATGGATCCTACGCGCTCGAGACCCTGAAAGCCGCGATCCGCGGCGGCGCGGAAATGGTCGTGCTGTGCGACACCAACGGCGGATCGATGCCCTGGGATGTCGAGCGTATTATCCGCGAGATGAAATCCCAGATCACACACCCATTCGGCATCCATCCGCATAACGACTCCGAGACCGCCCTCATCAATGCGTTGACCGCCGTGCGCGAAGGTGCGGTGCAGGTGCAGGGAACGATCAACGGGGTGGGCGAACGCTGCGGCAATGTCAATCTGTGTTCGGTCATGGCGAACCTGGAAATGAAGATGGGCTATCAATGCCTGCCCAAGGGAAACATCCAGCATTTGTATGACCTTTCTCATTTCGTGGCTGAAGTGGCCAACATCACGCCTGATGAACATTTGCCTTTTGTGGGCAAGTCGGCGTTCGCGCATAAAGGCGGCGTGCATGTGGCAGCCATGCGACGCTCTGCGGTTTCGTATCAACATATTTCACCTGAGAGCGTTGGCAATAAGATGCGGGTGGTGGTCTCGGACCTTTCGGGACGCGGCAACCTGCTCAGCAAAGCCGAAGAACATGGCGTGGAAGTGGACGGTACCGAAGTGGTGCCGATCTTGAACGAGATCAAGGAACTGGAAGCGCGCGGCTTCTCATTTGAAGCAGCGGAAGCTTCAGTGGCGATCATGCTTAAGCGTCAGGAATACGGCTACAAGCCGCCCTTTGAATTGATCGATTTCTTCGT
>JAGNWT010000068.1:0-3570 GCA_017985935.1 Anaerolineales bacterium
GCATTGACCAGCAGCAACCCCTCCTTGATCCCGCTTTCGCGGAGGGCTTCTTCCACCTGCGGGGTGATGTTCACAAATCCGCGGCGGCCTGGGATGTTAAACCAAAGTTCCTGACGATATGATTTCATATTTTTTCGCTTTTAATTAGGTTGAAGGTTTTTACATGACTTGTTGCCATGCAGTTGACGGAACGTTGAGATTTCTGGTTGCAGAAGAAAGACATGCGGTCAGTTTTGTCTGGACCTCAAGCCATTAACCTTACATCCGGAAAGTAAATGGTGGGGAAGGAGAAATTCATCTGGGCGAACTTCCATCCATCTGCTTCTCGTACGACCACTGCTGTGAGCCTCAATGCCCAAACAAAATTTTCGCCGCGGCGCAGTTCATAGACCGTGTTCGTGCCGCCTCGCAAAATGTGGAGCAGCTTTTGTTCAGCGCTGAGTTTTGTATCGTCAATGAACGATTTGACGAACTCCAAATAGGATTGATAATTTTCTGTTCCGATGGTCTTTGTAACGGTTGCAGATGCGGCAACCCAGCCAACGTCACCCTGGCTTCGTACAGAGACTGTATCGAGGTCAAGGCGTAGATCGCCCCAGCCTTCCCAATCGCCTGCTACAAGTTCACGCGCCGAGGCGCGGTCTGTGTACCATTCGTCTACGCCGGGTTTCACTCCGTTGGTGCCAATGACTTCTGCGTCCTGCGTGAAAAGCTCCATAAAGGCATCGACTTGCGCCGGGTCACGATGAGTGTACCCATCTTGAAATTTTTGAAGCAAAGAGCGGATCTCAGTTTGTGGGTTCATTTTTTTCCCTTTCGAGAAACAGATTATATGCGGAATGCTGCTTTTGTATGACGGTAGTTCCTAGGGGATTTTCAGGTTTTACCCAGTACCTTTTTACCTTGTCACTTTTTCCTTATTTTGCTTGCCATTTTGAAATCACTCATATACAATGAATAGTATTAAGGCAAAAAATATCCAAATTTCACTTCGGGAGGTGAGCATTTCAAAGGCTGCTTCATTTGATCCTATATTGCGCGCATAATACTTTACCAATCAATTCAGTCTTAGGAGAATCAGATGGAAAAAAGTTCGTTTAGAATATTTTCTGTAGTTACAATTCTTGCGTTGATTCTGATGGCAGCCCCCATGCAGTCCGCTTTGGCGGCGGGGACGATCAGCTTAACGACGCTTGGTTCGGCATATACACAAGATTTCAACACGCTTGCAAGTTCCGGCACTTCCAATTTCGTTCCGCTCGGGTGGGAATTTTCAGAGGCGGGCACGAACGCCAACGCTCTATACAACTCAGGCACCGGTTCCCTGACCGCTGGTGATACATATAGTTTTGGCGCGGCGGCCAGCGCTGAACGCGCATTTGGCGGTTTGCTGAGCGGATCGCTAAATCCCACGATCGGCGCTTCGTTCACCAACAATACAGGTGTGACGGTGACCGCGCTTGATATTTCCTATACCGGCGAAATGTGGCGCGCAGGTGTTACAAATCGTAACGCCGCCGACAGACTGGATTTTCAACTCAGCACTGACGCAACAAGTCTGACCACAGGTACATGGGTTGACTATGATAACCTGGACTTTAACAGCCCGGTGACAGCAACGACCCTCGGTGCGTTGAATGGAAACTCAGCCCCCAATCAAGCGCTCGTGAGCTTCACGATCACAGGGGTAAGCATTCCTGACGGCTCCACATTTTGGATCCGCTGGACCGATTTCAATATTTCCAGTTCCGATGACGGTCTTTCGGTGGATAATTTTTCGCTGACTCCCACGATCACAGATTTTGCTCCAACTGTCGTTGGTACTTTCCCGGTTAATGGAGCGACCGACTTCCCGGTCAACGCGAACCTCTCTGTCACTTTCAGCGAACCCGTGGATGTGACCACCTCATGGTTTGAATTATCCTGCTCGTTGAGCGGGGTGGTGGCAGCCAACACCAGCGGAGGTCCCACTCTCTTCACGATCGACCCGGCGGCGGCGCTGGTGCATGGCGAGACCTGCGAGTTGACCATTTTGGCCAATCAGGTCAGCGATCAGGATGCGATCGACCCGCCGAATAACATGGTGGTTAACTTCGTGGTGGGCTTCACTCCATTTGATGTTTGTGTGATGCCCTATACGCCGATCTACAACATTCAAGGTAGCGGGCTTTCTGCCGCGATCACTGGCGTTGTCTCAACCAGGGGCGTGGTGGTTGGCGACTTTGAAGGCAGCTCTGGTTTGCAGGGATTCTATTTGCAGGATCTCACAGGCGATGGAGATGCGGCAACCTCTGACGGCATCTTCGTCTACACCGGCAGCACCAACCTTGTGAGCGTTGGTCAGGTGGTGCGCGTGACCGGCTTTGCCCGTGAGCGCTTTGACCAGACCACGATCAACGGCTCCAATAGCAACAGCGCCGCTGTTCCCGCGGCGAACATTGTCAACTGCGGCACCGGCAGCGTGGCTCCCACTGATGTGGTCATGCCGTTCGATACTGCAGATGCCCTTGAGCGTTACGAAGGCATGCATGTCCGCTTCCCGCAGGACCTGGTGATCTCGGAATATTTCAACTATGACCGCTTCGGCGAGATGGTGATCGCCCTGCCTCTGCCTGGCGAGACTCGTCCGTTCACTGGGACTTCGATTGACGCGCCCGGTGCTCCCGCTTTGGCGCGCATCGCGGCGAATAACTTGCGCCGCATCACCCTGGACGATGGGCTTAGCTCGCAGAACCCCAGCACTCTCCGCCATCCGAATGGAAACCCCTTCGCCCTGAACAATCGTTTCCGCGGCGGCGATGTGGTGCAGAACACGGTCGGCGTGATCGGTTATGACTTTGGTCTGTATCGCATCCAGCCCACGGGACCGGCAAACTATATCGCGGTGAATCCGCGACCGGCGTCGCCTGAACCGGTGGGCGGCTCATTGCGTGTCGCAGCCATGAACACGTTGAACTTCTTCATCACCCCCGACTACCCGACCGGCAACCCGCTCGATAACAAGTGCGGTCCCGCCCAGAGCGTGGAATGCCGCGGCGCGGACTTTGATCAGGCTCTTGAGTTCCAGCGCCAGCGTGACAAGCTCATCGCCGCTTTGGCTGGGCTGAACGCTGATGTGATCGGATTGAACGAGTTGGAAAACACAACCGGTGTCGATCCTCTTGGCGATCCTGCCAATGGAATTGTGGCCGGGCTCAACTCGGTGTTTGGCGTTGGCACATATTCTTATGTCAATACCGGTGTGATCGGCACGGATGCGATCCGCGTAGGTTTGATCTATAAGCCTTCCATGGTTACTCCGCTCGGCTCCTTCCAGACCTTGGATTCGACCGACGACCCAAGATTTATTGATACAAAGAGTCGTCCTTCTCTGGCGCAGACCTTCCAGGTAAATTCCACGGGCGCCCGCTTTACCGTGGTTGTCAATCACTTGAAATCCAAGGGCTCTGCCTGTGATGATATCGGTGACTTCGACGCCTTCGATGGGCAGGGGAACTGCAATGGCACACGCACCCTTGCGGCGCAGGCTCTTGTAGATTGGCTCGCGACCGACCCGACAGGCAGCGGCGA
>JAGNWT010000068.1:3670-20581 GCA_017985935.1 Anaerolineales bacterium
GCTCTGCCTGTGATGATATCGGTGACTTCGACGCCTTCGATGGGCAGGGGAACTGCAATGGCACACGCACCCTTGCGGCGCAGGCTCTTGTAGATTGGCTCGCGACCGACCCGACAGGCAGCGGCGACCCCGACTACCTCATCATGGGTGACCTGAACTCTTACGCCATGGAAGACCCGATTACCGCGATCAAGACCGGTTCAGATGATACCGCCGGCACAAGCGATGATTACGTCAATCTCATTTCCAATTTCCAGGGTACTTACGCCTACTCCTACACCTTCGACGGACAGGCTGGCTACCTCGATCATTCGCTTGCCAATACAAGCCTGTTCTCACAGGTGACTGGGGCTGCAGATTGGCATATCAATTCCGACGAACCTGATGTGTTGGATTACGACACCAGCTTCAAGCCGGCGGCGCAGGATGCCCTGTACGAAGCGAATGGCTACCGTTCTTCAGACCACGACTCGGTCGTGATCGGTCTGGACTTGGTGAATTACCCGCCTGAGTTGGGAACTGTTTCTGTATCTTCAAGCCTGGCGTTGGTGGGTACGAGCATCAATTCAAGTGTTACCTTCACCGACCCCGACAAGCTCGACACTCACACCGCCACATGGGATTGGGGCGACGGCTCAACCTCATCCGGCAACGTGACCGAATCCAATGGATCGGGCACGATCACCAACTCCCATGTGTACTCCACGCCCGGCGTGTATTCCGTGTCTGTGACAGTGGATGATGGGTATGGCAACACCGACACCGCATCCTATGATTACGTTGTGGTGTACGACCCCAACGGCGGCTTTGTCACTGGCGGCGGTTGGATCAACTCGCCTGCCGGCGCTTATCTCGATGACCCCACAGCCGTGGGCAAAGGCAAGTTTGGTTTTGTTGCCAAATATGTCAAGAACGGCGTGCTGAAGAGCGAAGCAGAATTTGAACTGGAAGCGAATGATTTCCACTTCCATTCGGATAATGCTCAATGGCTGACCCTGAACGGCTCGAATGCCCGGTTCCAGGGAACAGGCACAGTGGAAGAAAGCACACATCGCTACGGCTTCCTGATCACAGTGATCGACGGTCAGGCAGTTGGAGGCGGCGGCGTGGACAAATTCCGCTTGCGCATTTGGGACATGGATAACGGCAACGCCATTGTCTATGATAACCAGTTGGGCGCTCCTGTGACCGCCAGCCCGACCACGCCCATTGGCAAGGGCAACATCGTGATCCACAAGTAAACGGATCCAGGTATTAGTAAAAAACTCCCCGGTTTTTTGCCGGGGAGTTTTTTTGTCTATATCAGGCGAGCGAGGGGTGTTTATTCGCTTTTTTCCACCACGATGGTTGCTTCGGTCAGCAGGGCGGCGATGGCGCCGATCGCAGCAAGCTGCGGCAGGATCAATACTCCCATCACGCCGAAGGTCATTGGGATCTCCACGAGCGATTTCCCGTCCTTGTCCTTGATGATGATCTTACGGATGTTTCCTTCGTGGATCAATTCCTTGACCTTTGCGAGTATTTTCTCGCCTTCCACTTTGAATTCTTCGGTGCGATAGTTTTCTGGCATGTTTTCTCCGTTTCTACTTGAACCAATGATCTTCCAATGCGGGCCATTCGTCGCTTTGGTCTGCGCGTTCTTCCCAGTTCTCTTTTCCGCTCCACGCTTCGATCTGGATCGCGTAGACAGAGGTGGCGCGCAATTCCTTGTCTGTGATCTCGCGGAATTCCTTTCCGGCGGTCATGGATGGGAAGTATTTTCCGATCAAGCCATATAACAATCTACGCGCTTCATCGGGATTCGTTACAACTCTGGCGGTGCCAAAAACGACCACGCTGCGGTATTGGAGGGAGAATTCCAGAGCTACATTGGATGGCAGCATTTTGCCCAATTCGCTCGCTTCCATGCTGACCTTGGGGTTGGACTCAATGTTCGAGCGGACTCTCCCTGCAATATTTGAGTGAAATACGATCTGGTGATTTTCCTCATCGAGCCAGAAGGTCGTGGGGTTCAGGAAGGCCTGTCCATCCACTGAGGTGGCAATATGACCGACCTGCGCTGACCTGAGAAATGCGCGAACCCAGGCATCGTCTTTGGTCAGGTGCGGTCTGCGCTGAAAGGCGGTGGGGGATTGGTTTTCGTAATCGCGGGGCATAATAAGGGTTCCTTTTATTGATCATCGACCAGCAAATGTTTGTACCATGCCCATTGGGCTATGTAACCTGCAAACAGCGATATGCCAACCAGAATCCAGCCCCAGGCTTTCAGTTCTCCAAAAAAACTGAGCAGGAAGTAAACCGCCGCGGTGCTGGTAACGGCGCTGAGAAGGGCAACTTCGACTGCCATCAAATTGGCAATGCTGTATGGCTTGTTCGTGGGCGGCAGCGACCGACTCCGCCATTTGAATGCCGGTTCAATTTCTTTATTGTGTTTGATATAGAATTCCTTAAGCTGATTCATTGCCTGCGCTGATTCGTGCCAGGCGGCGCGCAGTCGAGCCAGTTGCGCGAGAGTGAGAAAGCCCAAAAGAGTGAGGATCAAAAATAAGCCAAAGAAGGCAAGCGCGATGTTTTTCATGTTCTCAGCGGAAAATAATACGCTGATGATCGCGGCAACCAGGGAACCGACTGTCACGAAATAAAAGGATGTCACTCGTGAGCGGTCTTCATTGGCTTGAAAAAGTGTGTTGGCAATGTAGTTGTATTCAGACTTCAGGATCTCGTCGCTGTTTAGCTTGGGCTTTACTGGCATGGTTCGTCTCCTTGTGTATTCTCCGTGGCAATTATGACACAAACCAATAAAAACAGCCCTGCTTGGGCAGGGCTGTTTTGGAAATTTGTCAGATGGAAAAGAAGCTACGGTTTAAAAGCCCACTCACCGTTACGCATGATCGGTTCGTGTGTGCCGTCAGCGTGGATGCCGTCAATATTCATCTTGTCGGAGCCGATCATAAAATCGGTGTGGACCATGCTCTTGTTACCGCCGCACGCCTGAAATTCTTCATCGGTCATATCTTCGCCGCCAACAATCGTGTCACGATAGGCATTTCCAACAGCCAGGTGGCAGGATGCGTTCTCGTCAAAAAGCGTGTTGTAGAAAAGATGTCCGCGCTGCCCGATGGGGGAACTGTTTGCAACCAGCGCAACTTCTCCCAGACGGCAGGCGTTTTCATCGGTCGCGATCAATTTGCGGAAGTCTTCCTCACCTTTGCTGGCAGTGACCTTCACTGCGCGCCCGTTCTCAAAGGTCAGGCTGAAGTTTTCGATTACCACTCCCATCAGGTTGAGAGGCATGGTGGCGCTGACCGTTCCGTTGACTTGATCTTTGTGGGCGAGGGTGAAGACCTCTTCGGTGGGGATGTTGACCGTGCAGGTGATGCCGTTCTTGAAGGATGCCTGCGCACCCTGCCAGATGTGCTTTTCGGGCAAGCCAATGGTCAAGTCTGTGCCGGGGGCTGTGTAGTGCAAGGCCGAGTAATGCTTGGCGGAGAGGTAATCCTTGTATTTCGTCAGATTGCGGATGTGGTCTTCCCATGCCTGCACCGGGTCAGGGAGGTCGATGCGGCAGGCGTTGAAAATGGCTTCCCAAAGTTTGGCTTGCGCTTCTTCCACAGAAAGCTCGGGGAAGATTTTTCGCGCCCACGCAGGCGAAGCTGTGGATGCCACGCACCAGTTCGAGAGGTTGTCGTATTTTCGAAGCGGCTCGAATTTTTTCATGCGAGCGGTTCGTTCACTTGCGATCAACTCAGGGTCAATGCCTGCCAGCAGGTCAGGGTCTGTGGATGAGATGGCAAGCTCCGCTTCACCGTCTTTGCCTAGCTCTTCGTAGCGCGTAAAAATCCAATCTGGAACAAAAGACAAGGACTCGGGGTCGGCATGCTCGAAGCGGGCACGGGTGACCTTCTCGTCGCTCCACAATACATCCACATGCTTTGCTCCGGCTTTGTAGGCGCTCTCTACAACTTTTCGAACGAATGGCGCGTCATCCAAAATGGCGCGGATTCCAAGCCTTTGTCCTTTGCGTAGATTCAAACCCACCCGAACGATGACATCGGCATATTTTGCAAGCATCAAGTCGAATTCTTTTGCGTTCATGCAGTCTCCTGTTCAGATACGAATAAACGAAAAACTCCTCTTAGAATTATGATTCCAAAAGGAGTTTGGTGGTTAAAGTTTGATGACCCATTCACCCTGGCGCATGACAGGTTCGCGGGTGCCATCCTTGTGGATGCCGTCAATGTCCATTTGCGGAGAACCGATCATGAAGTCCACGTGGTTGAGGCTGACATTACCGCCGGAGGAGATGAATTCCTCGTCGGTCAATTCCTCTCCGCCCGTGAGTGTGAAGCGGTAGGCGCGTCCAATGGCGATATGGCAGGATGCGTTCTCGTCATACAAGGTGTTGTAGAAAAGATGTCCGCGCTGTGCAATGGGTGAGCTGGCAGGGACGAGCGCCACTTCTCCGAGGCGGTGTGAACCTTCGTCGGTATCCACCAGTTTTTGCAAGGCGGCTTCACCCTTTTTGGCAGAGACCTTTGTGATGCGTCCGTTTTCGAAGGTCACCTGAAAATCTTCGATCAAAGTCCCGCCGTAGGAAAGCGGGAAGGTGGAAGTGACCACGCCGTCGGCGCGGTTGCGGTCTGGCAGGGTGAAGACTTCTTCGGTCGGCAGGTTGGCAGTGAAAGCTACGCCATTCTGCGCCAGTGATTGCGCGCTGATCCAGCGATGACCATACGGCAAGCCGAGGGTAAAGTCAGTTCCGGGAGCTTTGTAATGCAGGGCATCAAATTGTTTGCTTTGCAGATAATTTGCTCGTTCGCGCAGGAGGGCGATGTGCTTGTTCCACGCTTCGATCGGGTCAGGCAGGCTGGCGCGGGTCGTCTCAAAGATCGCTTCCCACAATTTCTCTTGCGCTTTTTCGGTCGAAAGATCAGGGAAGATCTTCTTTGCCCATGCTTCGCCCGCAGCGGCAACCACACACCAATTGATGGCATTGGTTGTCACTCTCTCGCTGACGCGGCTGGCCACTTGCAAATGTTTGCTCTGCATCATCCCCACAACTTCAGGGTCCAGCCCGCCGAGCAGGTCTGGGTTCGAGCCGGAGATCGAGAGCAGCGCATCGCCATTGTTCACCATGTTCATAATGGCATCAATGGTATGCATGGGATATTCATCAAAAGAATCACGGGGCGCGTACTGAGCGCGAAGGCGCAGCATTTCTTCATCACCCCAAAGCACTTCCACGTACTTTGCACCTGCGCCATAAGCGGCTTTAGCCACTTCATGGACCAATGGTGCAAATTGATGCGGCACTCCACGTGTCGCCATGAGCGAGATGATCAATCTTTGTCCCGCCCGAATGTTCAAGCCAACTTTTACGATCGTCTCAGCGTACTTTTTTAATAGTTCCTGATGGGATTGTCCGGTCATGGTACCTCGTTAGGAAAGAGTTCGCCAAGTATAGCATGGAGGGCTTTTTTTTGCCTTGAAAGTTCAGTTGAGACTTGATCACCGTTCTTTCTTAACGGCGGTTTGTCTGCACATCCCAGGCAGGTTGCGGCGCCGATGGGACCCCGTCACTTCTGCCTACATTGGGGTATATACTTGATAGATAATCTGGTAACGGAGGCAGGTATGGTCACCATCGAAAAAGTGGATACGAACAACAAGAAACAAGTGAAGCGTTTTGTGGAGCTGCCAACTCGGATCTATGCGGACTGCCCGCAGTGGGTTCCGCCATTGAACGTGGATGCCTACAACCAATTGAACCGGGTCAAGCATCCCTTCCACGAACATTCTGATGTGGACTTTTTCCTTGCTGTGCGCGATGGGCGCGATGTGGGGCGTATTGCTGTGATCGAGAATAAGCCATTCAATGCCTACCATAATGAAAAGACCGCCGACTTCTACCTCTTCGAATGCGAAAATGACATGGAAGCCGCAAATGCCTTGTTCGCCACCATTTTTGAGTGGTCAAAAGCGCGTGGACTCGAAGTAATGATCGGTCCCAAGGGCATGGGTCCCTTGGATGGATATGGCATCCTGGTCTTTGGGCATGAACACCGACAGACCATGACCATGCTCGCGTATAACCATGCCTATTACCAACAACTTGTTGAAGCGCAGGGTTTTGAAAAAGAAGTAGATTTTGTCTCTTGCTATCTGCCCGCGGATAAGTTTCAGGTTCCCGAGCGTGTGGAACGGATCGCAGAGCGGGTCATGCAGCGCGGACATCTGGATGTAAAAAAGTTCAAGAGCAAAAAAGAAATGCTTGCCTGGGCTGACCGCATTGGGCAGGCGTATAACAACGCTTTCGTGAATAACTGGGAGTACTATCCGCTTACCCAGCGTGAGATCGATTTTGTAGTGGAAAATATTATGACCATTGCCGATCATCGTCTGATGAAGATCATCACACACGGTGAGGATGTAGTCGGCTTTTTATTCGCTTTCTATGATGTCTCCGCCGCCATGCAGCGTGCCAAGGGCAGGCTGTTCCCATTTGGGCTGGTGGATATTCTCCTCGAGATGCGCCGCACGCAGACGGTCTCAGTCAACGGCATGGGCATCCTGCCGCAGTTCCAGGGGCATGGCGGAAATGCCCTGCTGTACTACGCAATGGGCAAGACCCTGCTGGAATTCAAGCAATTTGTCCACGTGGAAATGACCCAGGTTGCAGAGACTACCGAGCAAATGCGCGCCGACCTCAAAAATCTGAATGGCGTGGAGTACAAGAACAATCGTGTCTATCGAAAGAAATTAAGCCAGTAACAATAATTGGAGACCCATGTTGCATCCGCTTGAATTTCTCCCTAAAAATAATCGCAAACCGGTATTCCTTGTTTTTCTGTTCTTGACCATCCTGTTCTTTGTGATCTTCCGCTTTTTGGATACACCGCTGCGGACTTCCGCCGCCCCAGGCGGTATTGTCTCTTACGAATTGGCTGGGAGCGTTGATGCCTCTCAAGCTATTCTGGATTCGTGGGATGCGAACGCGCGGCTTTTCGCGGCATTTGGGCTTGGGTTTGATTATCTCTTCATGCCTGTGTACGCCCTTGCGCTTTCCCTCGGCTTGCTGCTCGCCGGAAATGGTAAGGCGGGCTGGTTTCACAATTTCACAGCATGGATGGGGTGGGGAGCATTGGCTGCGGTCTTATTTGACGCGCTCGAGAATTACGCGTTGTGGAAAATGCTTGCAGAAGGCGTTGCCGTTCCATTCCCTGAAGTTGCCATGGTCTGCGCAACGATCAAATTTTCCTTGCTCGTGATCGGATTGTTTGCCGCTTTGATCGGTGCCTTCCTTCGGAAATAAAAAATGGGACGACCACCGTCCCATTTTTTCGTTATCCAATTTTCCACTTCAAAAACTAAACCTGAAAAGTTAAAGCCTCGCTATTCCTTTGCTGCTCGCCTTCCTCAAGTTTGCTAAGCGGAAGGATGACATGGAATTGACTGCCGGGGAAGTTCACTTCGTCATAGCCGGGGCTTTCGACCCAAATACGTCCGCCGTGAGCTTCTACGATACCTTTGGAAAGCGCCAGTCCCAGCCCCGCGCCGCCACCCTTGAAGCGGCTTTTACTGGTCGAGTGCTTGCCAAGTTCTCCGGGTTGGTAAAACTTGGTAAAGATGATCTCGCGGAAGTTCGGGTCTACGCCCACACCGGTGTCGCTGACGATGATCTCCACTCCGCCCTGGGGTAGATCCAAAATGGCGGGAATACTTCTGCCGGTGACGCTGATCCTTCCGTTGTTGTCTGTGAATTTGATCGCGTTCCGCAGGAGATGGTGAAACAACTTTCTGAGCAGGTTCGGGTCCGCTTTGATGTGCGGCAGGTTGGGCATATTGATGGTGAGCAAATGCTTGCGCTCTTTAATGGTTTCGGCTAAATCAATGCTGACCTCTTTGAGCAGGCGTCCCAGCTCAACAGGTTGAATATGCGGCTTGAGCGAGCGCGCATCGATCTGGGCAATATCGAACATCGAGTCCATGACCTCGTGCAGGCGGTTCGTGCCATTGAGGATCTTGTCCATCATCATCTTGATGTTGGGCTCAAGGTTGGGGTCTTCCACCAACATTTCACTGTAGCCTTTGATCACAGTCAGCGGTGTGCGGAGTTCGTGCGAGGCGATGCTGATGAAATCGGATTTTGCCTGGTCAATGCGCTCAAGATCGCGGTTGTTCTTTTCAAGCGCCCGCCGTGCCTGTCTTAATTCGTTGTTCAACCGCATCAGGTTATCCACTAAGCGGGCGTTTTCCAGAGCCACGGCTGTCTGATTGGCATGCGCGCTCAAGGTCACGAGGTCTTCGTTGCTGTAGCGGTTCCCACTGAGCTTTCTGCCGAAGGCGAGCAGCCCGATCCATTGGCGTTTGGCAAAGATGGGGATGTACACTTCTGTCTGCAATTGGTTAAACCAGGAACGCTCGAGCGTGGAAGCGGCTTGAAACGCCGGCAGCAGGTCAAGGTCGTATTGAAGGAGCGGTCGTTGTTCGCGCAGAAAATAATTGGCGATCGAGCCGTCTTCATTCAGCTCAACAGCGACCATTTGCCTTTCCTCCGGGCTCCTAGCGGAGCGCAGGCGGAAAATGCGATGCCCATCTACTTCGCGGTCTGAGTCAACCAGGAAGAGAAATCCGCGTTCGATCTGCATCGCTTCCAGAATAATTCCCACGGCAATGCTTGCGAGCCGATCCATATCCAGAATGTTGCTGATGCTTTCGCTGTATTGATGAATGGTGCGGCTGACATCATATTCGTCGCCTTTCATCCAGCGGTTCATGGTGCGAGAGACCAGGGTCAGCAGCGGGGCAAATAAAAGGGCGACCAGCAAAGCCATTACCGCGCCAACCCAAAGCGGATTGTAGTTGGGAGTATTTCTGAATGTGGCTTGCAGAAGTACGTATCCGCCCGTGTAAAAGCCGACAATGATGAGACACATCAAAATATATGCCAGTACCCGCCTGAGGATCTGTCTCAGATCGGGCAGATGATGTGTGCCGACAACATACGCCATCAATCCCGCTATGACCAAACGCAACGGCTGCCCAAGAAGCACCATGTTCGAAAAGAGCAAAATGTCGTTCACGAACATCAGGAAGATGGTGGGCCACCAATAGTTCAGTCGGTTGCGGAATAATTGCTGACGCGCATCTCTGTGAGCGTTCGCGATGACAATGATCAGGCTGATCGAAAAAATTAGCCATCCCAAAACCGCCCAGGCGGGTCCGAGTCGTTCACGTTGAAGGGTAAGGCTGCCATTCGTCCAAAGTGTTTCAGGCAGGTTGAGCGAGTTGGTATAAATGAGCGCAACGCCAAGCCCCCAAACTAGCCACACCCCAAGCCATATCCACCATGTTTCGTGTTTGAGAAATGTTTGCAAAGAGATCATCATGATCGCGATGAGCGTCAGTGCAACGTAGATCTGAATTTCCTGAAATAAGGCAACGCTGGTGGTTGAGGTTTCCCCATTGCGCCAGATCGCTTCTGCGACGTTGATGACCATGGCGAGCAGCGCGTAGAAGGCTACCAGCCAGGTGGCGGCTCCATGCCCTTCATCGCGGCGTTGTACCGCGAAAAAGATCACGGGCAGGTACAAGGCGCCCAGCAGAAGGAACAAAATGAATTGCGTCAGCGATGTATTCATAATTCGTGCCAAAGATTTTACCCGAAAAAAAACGATAATCGGTTATCATTGTTGCCATGTTAATCACCCGCGCATCCCGAATCAAATACAATTTTTCTGCGAACTTCTTCCGTCCGGATGGGCATGTGGTCTTCCCAGATCTGCCCTCCGCCCGCACCTTTGCTGCTCAAATGTCAGCGCTTCGCGCAGATCCCGTGTCTGCCACTGACCTGTATGCCTTGTCTCTGCTGGACGAGGCGTACCACATCATCCTCAAACATTTTTATGGTCGGTACACAGGTGTGATGAGCCGCGCCATGGGCGTACTTCAATCGAGCCTTGGCTCACGATATGACCTGACCTTGAGCCGGTTCACGGAAGAGTTCCCGCCCATGCCGGTCTTTCGAGGTGAAGTCACAGCCGGGGTGTACCTTTCCACTCAAGTGCCGAATATCGGTGATATGGGACGCGGAGTCCGTGCGGCGGCAGTGGAAGAGATGTTGCTGATTAACAATGCGAATAATAATCCCGCCCTCGACCGCTACAGAGATCTGTTCGATGAATCTGTGATGAGCGGTTCGGCTTACCGTGAATTTGTGCAGTCTTTATTGACCTTTTACGCTCGCCAACCCGGGTTCGGCAGCGGCGATACTTCAATGGGCGAGACCCTCACCGATCTGCTTCAAGCGCCGATCAAGGCTTCGCCAGACTCGTTGGAAGGACAACTGCGTTTCGTGGTTCAAAAGTGGGGATACCTGCTCGGATCTTCCTTCTCGATGAGTATTCTTCGCGGATTGGATTTCTTGCGCGAAGAAGTGATTCGTGCCGGGCAGGGACCGATCGATTCGCAAGCCGCAGAGACTTACGTCCCGACCTTTGGCGGTAGTGAATACTCCGAATACGAACGATACAGTCCCGACAAAGATTGGATGCCGCGGCTGGTTTTACTTGCCAAGAATACCTATGTCTGGCTGGCGCAGCTTTCACAAAAATATCAACGTGATATTGTCACTCTCGACCAGATTCCCGACGAAGAATTGGATCTGCTCGCCTCGCGCGGCTTCACCGGCTTATGGCTGATCGGTCTCTGGGAACGCAGCCGTGCCTCGCAACGTATCAAACAACGCATGGGGCAGGAAGACGCGGTCGCTTCTGCGTATTCACTTCACTCCTACGATATTGCCAGTGACCTCGGTGGTTGGGACGCTCTGAACAACCTGCGTTCACGCGCGTGGGGCAGGGGCATCCGCCTTTCGGCAGACATGGTTCCCAATCATATGGGCATTGACTCCACCTGGGTCATTGAACATTCCGAGTGGTTCCTGTCACTGGATAACCCGCCCTATCCTTCCTACACTTTCAACTCTGAAAACCTTTCAGACGACTCCCGCGCCGCCATTGTATTGGAAGACCATTACTACAATCACTCTGATGCATCGGTGGTTTTCAAACTTCATAACTATGCAACCAACAAGTCCAGTTACATCTATCACGGCAATGACGGAACATCCTTCCCTTGGAACGATACAGCCCAATTGGATTACACCAACCCCATTGTGCGCGAAGCGGTCATTCAAGTTATCTTGCATGTGGCGCGCAACTTCCCGGTCATTCGCTTCGATGCAGCCATGACTCTCGCCAAAAAGCATGTGCAGCGCCTGTGGTTCCCCGAGCCCGGTTCAGGCGGAGCGATTCCCTCCCGCTCACAATACGGCATGACCAAATCCGAGTTCGACGATAAAGTCCCCGAAGAATTCTGGCGTGAAGTCGTGGATCGTGTTGCGGTGGAGGTTCCCGACACACTTCTTCTCGCTGAAGCATTCTGGCTTATGGAGGGGTACTTCGTCCGCACCCTTGGCATGCATCGTGTTTACAATTCCGCTTTCATGCACATGCTGCGCGATGAAGACAATGCCAAATACCGCATGGCGATCAAGAACACCCTGGAGTTCGATCCGCAGATCCTCAAGCGCTATGTAAACTTTATGAACAACCCCGACGAGAAAACCGCCGCAGAACAATTTGGCAGCGGAGATAAATATTTCGGCATCTGCACCGTGCTTTCCACTTTGCCGGGTCTGCCCATGTTCGGTCACGGTCAGGTCGAAGGGTTCAGAGAAAAATATGGGATGGAATTCCGCCGCGCCAAGATGGAAGAAACCCAGGATGATGGACTCGTCCGTGGGCACGAATGGCGCATCTTCCCGCTCTTGCACCGCCGCTACCTGTTTGCTGATGTCGAACAGTTCCTGCTCTTTGACTTTTACCCACCCAATGGCGGCGTGGACGAAGAAGTTTTTGCCTACTCCAACCGCTTTGCCGACGAGCGCGGGCTGGTGATCTATCACAATAAATTTGCCGACACCCGCGGCTGGATCAAGACATCCGCCGCTTTCATTGACAAAGGCTCTGGTAAGACCATCCGCAAGAATCTAGCCGAAGGGCTTGGGTTGCCGCGCGATGGGTACGTCATTTTCAAGGATTATGTTTCCCAGTTGGAATACATCCGCTCATGTCGAGAGATCTGGGATAATGGCATGTACTTTGAATTGGGCGCATATCAAAGCCACGCTTTCATGGATTGGCATTTTGTTTTTGATGACGAATGGCAATTTATTTGCGAACAGCTTAATGGCGCGGGTGTATCCTCGGTGCATGAAGTATGGTTGAAATACCTGAGCGAATACAAAGAAAAGAAGAAAGCCGAAGCGGAAGTGGTTGAGGTGCTCGAAGAAGTAAAAGTGGAAGATGTGGTTACGCCGGTAAAGAAGAAACGTGCTGCCCGTAAACCTTCGGTAAAGGCAAAAGTTGAAGAAGCATCGCCAGAAAAAGCGACCCCTGCAAAGAAACGTGCTTCAAAGACTAAAAGCGAGGTGACCGCTTCAACAGAGGCTAAACCCGCCAGAAAGCGGGGCGCGGCAAAGGTTGTGAAAACTGCCCCTGTCGAGACTGATGAGCCTGCCAAGAAAACGACCAGAAAGAAAAAATCACCTGTTGAAGTGGACGAAAAGCAAGTTCTAAGGAATACCCCTTCACGGTCAAGGAAAATCAAGTAAAAAGACAAGCCTTCTGGATTTCCGGAAGGCTTGTCTTTTAAGAGAATTACAGCCAGAAACTGGAAGCTGCCTTTTGCGCAGTAGCAGGATGACGGTTAAGAAAGATGCGTGTAGGCTTTCCAGCCTACAATTCCCATACGATTGCATAACAATTTTCTTTTGGTCATTGACTCGCATTTTGAAAAGTACTATACTCATCACATCGAGGTAACGCCACCATGCGCTTATTTCATGGAGTACCCAGTTCGTCTGACTAGCTGCACGCGGATATATCCGCGTGCATTTTTTATATTCCCTCTAAAAAGGAGAAATGACAATGGATTCAGGACTGATCGGCAAGGTAGAAAAAGCAAAAAGGTACGCTGAGGATAGACACCGTTTTCACTTCAATCAATTTGAACTTGACTTCCACGGCGATAATAGCGAACATCACGTTTCTTACAATAACGGCGTTTTTAATTGCGATTGCGAGTTCTTCCTTACTCACCGGCGCTGCGGACATTCCATGGCGCTTGAGATCCTGCTCAAAGACATGATCGTGGTTGCGGCTGAAGCCTGATCTGACAATTGAATAGAATAACTGCCCTTCGCAACGCGAAGGGCAGTTTGCTTTTGCGGGTGCAGCTTCTCATTAAATCTTAAACTTAATGGTGTACAATTTTATCCATGACATCAAAATTTTCACGACGTGATTTTTTAAAACTAAGTGGACTTACTCTCGGTGGATTGGCTTTCTCGCCTTTTTTGCCGGGATTGACAAGTTTTGACGATAGTTTTGTAGTGCGTATCGCCACCGAGCAGATGGCTGTTCGGACCCAGCCCACCGATGAAAGCCGGATCTTTCAGACCTGGTATCGGGATGACCTTGTGCATGTGTATGACGAAGTGATCGGGAAGGAGCCTGAACATAACCCTGTCTGGTATCGTGTGTGGGGTGGGTACCTGCACCGTGGGCGTTTGCATCGGGTGAAGACGATCTACCAGACCCCTGTGAGCAGCATCCCTGAAGGGAAGCGACTGCTGACCGAGCTGACCGTCCCTTACACTACCCCTTATCGATATTCCAAGACCTTTGGCTGGAAAGCTCTCACGCCGCCGATGTATTTTGGCTCCATCCACTGGGTGGACCGGGTGGAAGAGGGACCGGAAATGGCCGACTACGACGGTCCGTGGTACCGCATCTTCGATGAACTGGATTCGAATGTGCCTTATTTTGTGCCGGCCATTCACATGCGCGTACTGCCGTCAAGTTACATGGACCCGATCACACCTGAGGTTCCGCTCGAAGAAAAGAAGATCGAAGTTAATCTCACGACCCAAACACTGATCGCATACGAATACGGAAAGACCGTTTTCAAAACCAATATTTCCTCTGGAATTCCCGGAGGAGGACTGAGTGGTTCAAAGGGAATATCTACCACCACTCCAAATGGCGCTTTCACCGTTTTGGACAAAGTGCCCGCCAAGCACATGGGCAACAGTTATTTCAGCATTGCACAGAACGGCAATCTGCTGGCTGACGCCGATGGATACGTTCTCCCCGGTGTTCCATGGTCAACCTTCTTTACCCCCGTTGGGCATGCTTTCCACGGCACTTACTGGCATGAAAATTTTGGCACCCCCATGAGTCACGGCTGTATTAACATGCGCAGTGACGAAGCCAATTGGATCTTCCGCTGGACCATGCCGTCGCACTCACCGGATGCCGTCTCCAACCATCGCGGGCGCGGCACGAACGTGGAAATTCATTACTAATTCCTTTGGCGGATCTCCTCCACCAGATAAATTCTCACCTCAAAGATTCGATAACAACCCATGCCCATACTTGACTGGAAGGGAAAGCATCTTCCCCCGCTCGCGCCTGCCTCACTGACCCAGGATTCGATCATCTACCCGAATGGACGCGGCTTTCCAAAAGCCCGCCCGGATGGGCGGTTGATCCTGGGGGATAACCTTGCCGTCATGGCTGGTTTACTTCCTGAGTACGAAGGCCGCATAGATTTGATCTATGCCGACCCGCCTTTCTTCACGAACCGAAAATTCTCCGCCCGCATTGGCAGGGGAGAGGATTCGCGTGACCCTTCTTCCTGGAGGCTGGCTGAGGGTTACCAGGATGCGTGGGACGACCTCGACGCTTATTTGCAGTTCCTTTACGAGCGGCTGGCGCTCATGTATCGCCTGCTGTCGCCTAATGGGACGCTCTACCTGCATCTTGATTGGCACGCAGATTCCTATGCCCGTGTTCTATTGGATGAGTTGTTTGGTGTCAATGGCGTTTTTATCAACGAGATCGTTTGGGCATATCACGGTCCTTCTCCGATCAAGAGCGCATTCAATCGCAAGCATGACATCATCCTTTCCTATGCCAAGGGGAAGGATTACACATTCAATGCAGACGCGGTGCGCGAGCCTTACAATCCCAGCACCATAAATACTTTTAAGTCTTCGAGCAAGGCGGGGTTTGGGAAAGTTCCTGATCTTGAACGAGGCAAGGTTCCTGAAGATTGGTGGTACTTCCCCGTGGTTGCGCGGTTGCACAACGAACGCACGGGATATCCCACTCAAAAGCCCGAGGCTTTGCTTGAACGCATTGTCCTTGCTTCATCGAACAAAGGCGACCTGGTCGCGGATTTCTTCTGCGGTTCAGGCACCACCTCCTTGGTTGCTGCGAAGGCTGGAAGAAAATTCATCACTTGCGACTCCACCCTTCGCGCTTTGCAAACCGCACGTGGAAGACTGGTGGATACGAAGTCGGTTTTTTCGTTGGAGCGAGATATCAATAATAAGATATCCACATCCCAAGATGTGAAGAATACAAAGGTTCGAATTGTTGAGGACGTGATCCGCCTGGAAACTTCACTAAAACTGGATTATTGGGAAGTGGATGCAGATTGGAATGGGAAGGTGTTTCGAAGTGTTGCGCAAGCGAAACGTCATGTCCGCAGCGGGGAGCTGCCTTTTGAGCTAAAAATAAAAAACGGACGACCTGGTCAGGTGTGCGTCCGTTTGGTGACAGTTCAGGGAAAACAATATCAGTTAAACATCTAGGCGGTAGCCAACACCGCGAATGGTTTTGAGTAATTTGGGGTTATCCGGATCGATCTCGATCGCGCGGCGCAGCCACGAAATATGAACATCAAGCGTGCGGGTATCGCCGGTGTAATTGGTTTCCCAAGCTTTTTTGAAGAGGGGTTCACGCTCCACAACTTCGCCGTGTTTATCCATCAACAAATGTAATAGGGTAACTAGGCGTGGTGTAAGTTTTGTGTTCTTTCCGAAACAACGCACCCGGCGTTTTTCCAGGTCAAGGCGGATCGGACCGACATGGAGAACATTTTTCCCATCTCCCGGTAACAATGGATTAATACGGTTGACAAGTTTTTGCACGGTGAATGGCAATGCCAACACTGCGTCTGCCGCATCCTTGTTCACTTCGTTATCATCTTCCAAAATAAGAATGATGGGAAGTTTTGGATCCTTCTCGCGAATGGATTGGCAAATGCGAAGCCCGGTGCTGCGCAGTGAAGCCGCGTTGACTACCACCAGGCTTGGGCTTACTTCTTTAAGCCGGGCAACAGCCTTGCTTCCATTTTGGGCCATGTGAACATCAAATCCCTTCTTTTGCAGGTCTGGTGCAAAGGAAGGGATTTCCGCGTGTTTGTTTTCAATGACTAATATTGTTGCAGTTTTCATATTTGAATGCAGATCGATGACAGTTGATAATGATGATATTTCTAATGCAGAACCCGAAGTATTTTTGACGCACAAACTTTTATTAAGGTTTATGCATTATACACCAAATCTTAACAAAAGTTTTCGAATGAAAAATTATTTTATTATTGCGAATTATTTTGAAGTTGGTACTAGCGAGGGGTGTGGAGTCTTATTTTCATTGCTTGACTTTTCAATGAACTGTATGGTAATATCTGCGTCCATTCGATGCGGGGTGGAGCAGTGGCAGCTCGTCGGGCTCATAACCCGAAGGTCACAGGTTCAAGTCCTGTCCCCGCTACTAAACTAAATCAAAGACCGCCAGGCTCTGTAAAAACAGGTTGCCCGGCGGTTTTTGATTTAAGAATTATTGGTGCGGGCTGATTTTATTATTTTTAGGATGATGATCATGATGCTGGTGGTGACTTGAAAGAACGCGGAAGCTATGATCGAAAAGTCTATCCCGAGGATGCCATAGAACCCCCATACCACTCCGCCGGTGAGTGACAACAACCATGTTTCCA
>JAGNWT010000130.1 GCA_017985935.1 Anaerolineales bacterium
TGTTCACTGCCATGACCAAAAAGAAACCGATCTAAAGACCTGCTTCAATAAAAGAACTCGATTGCATTTTTGCAACCGAGTTCTTGCTTTATAACTCTTTACGTTTTACTTCTCACTTATTTCATCTTCAACGCAGCGCTAATCTTCCCGTCTTCCCTTCGTCACAATGCGGATGGGCGTGCCCAAGAAGCTATGCTCCGCGCGGATCTGATTCTCAAGATAGCGGATGTAGGAAAAGTGCATCAACTTCGGCTCGTTGACATAGATCAGAAAGGTCGGCGGGTCAGAGCGGACTTGCGTGCCGTAGTACATCTTCAGCGCGCGCCCCGCGTGGCTCGGGTGCGGATGCGCATCCTGTGCCTTGTGGATGATCTGATTAATGGTAGAGGTGGTCAGGCGTGCGAGGCGTTCCTCCTGCACCTGCAGAGCCATCGGCAGCACCTGATCCACACGCTGACCGGTCTTGCAGGAGATGAACAGGATCGGTACATAATCCATGAAGTTCAACTCATGCCGAATCCTCTTGGTGTATTCTTCCATCGTTTCATTGTTCTTCTCGATGGCGTCCCATTTGTTGACCAGCACCACACAAGATTTCCATTCCTCGAGCACGAAGCCGGCAATGTGCGCGTCCTGCGCGGTGATGCCGGTGGTCGCGTCGATCATCAGCAAGGCAACATCTGCCCGCTCAATGGATTTGAATGAGCGAAGCACACTGTACTGCTCCACGCCGTGATCGATCTTGCCGCGGCGGCGGATGCCCGCTGTGTCGATCAAAGTAACAGACAATCCCTCAAATTCCAATTTGGTATCAATGGAGTCGCGGGTCGTCCCGGCGATCGGGCTGACGATCACCCGTTCCTCGCCGACCAGTTTGTTCAGCAGGCTGGACTTTCCCGCGTTGGGCTTGCCGACCAGCGCGATCTTGATACTGTCATCTTCCGGTTCCTCTACTTCAGGCGGGAAGGACGCCACGAGCGCATCCAGAATGTCACCGGTGCTGGTGCCGTGCAGGGCAGAGATGGGGAAGGGGTCGCCCAAACCAAGCTCATAGAATTCCGCGGCCTGGTCGCGCCTTTCCTTTGATTCGCATTTATTCACCACCACAAAGATCGGCGGCCAAAATGTGCCGTCGGGCAATTTCTTTTGTGAGCGGCGCAAGATCTCCGCCACTTCACGGTCGGGCGCGGTCACGCCGGATTCGCCGTCGTTCACGAAAAGCACCGCATCCGATTCTTGAATGGCGACCTGAGCCTGCCTGCGGATGTCTTCAATAAAATCGGCGGACCCGATCGAAAGCGGAGTCTTCCCGCCGTGGGTTGGGTCAATGCCGCCGGTATCGACGATGTTGAAGGAGCGACCGTTCCATTCCGCAACACCAAATAAACGGTCACGGGTTGTGCCGGGGGTATCATCCACGATGGCAAGGCGTTCACCAGCGAGACGATTGAACAGGGATGACTTTCCGACATTCGGTCGGCCTACGAGAGCAACAGTTGGTTTCATTTTTATTTTTAATTTCCAATTCTAGGTAAGGGCGCCGATGAAGGGTCAGGGCGTGGGCGTGACCGCAATGGTGGGCGGAGGGCCGACCATGATCACAACCTCTATTGTATTCGGAAGTATCGATTCTACAACAATGTCTGAGATCAGAACTTCCACTTTGGGAATGACTTGATGAGTGCCAACCAGCAGGTCGGTCAGGTCCACGGTCACGCGGACCGCTTCGGGAGTGAGCGTATCCAACAGCGGCAACGGACCGGAGAGGATCACATCCACTGTCAGCGGCTGGACTTGCGCACCCAAGCCTGCGCTCAGCCCGATCACTTCCACTTTCTTGCCAGCCAGAGTGATGCTGCTTTCGATGGGCGAGATGCCCACCTGGATCAAGACCGTCTGCTCGCCCACGATGGATATGCCGTCAGGCAGGCTTAGGGCAACCCGTGTCACGATATCCTCTTGCGCGTTTTGCAGGTCAAGTTCCTGGGTCTCCAGCACGCCGGGCAATTGATTTACCAACTGCGGGTCGTCGGCATATACCGTCACCACCGGCGGGAAGACGGAAATATCCGTCAGGCGGTAGCCGCTCGCCACCCGCCCGATCGTTAGAACCTTGATCGCGAGATCGCGGTATCCGCCTTGCTGGCTGACCGGCAGAGAGATGTGTATCTCTTCCGGCGAAACGGTGATGCCTTCCACGACCTGACCCTTGTCATCGAGGATCTCGATCGGCAAGGTTTGATCGAAGTTTTCACGGATGCCGCTCAGGTTGACCGATACTCGGGCGCGTTCAACCTTCTGGACCTGAGACTGGGCGCCCGCCACGACAACTTCCAGCGGATCGAGGATGATATCACCTACTTGATATCCCACAGCAGGTTCGCCCGAAACGCTCGGGTCCACGCTCAAGGTTTGGGTTGCCAGAGTCTCCAGCATGAAGGTGATGCCGTGAGGGGCAACGGTCACGATCTGCACCGGGCGCGCATCGATCTGGATCTGCAGGTCGAGGGTGTGTTCGCCGGAGCTCAAACCTGAAAGATCAAGGATGGCTTGCACCACCTGTGGATCGGCATCGATGACATCCCACACCGAACGCGGCGCGCGCAGGGTCACTTCCACTTCTACGGGGATCTCACTGCTGATCACCAAGCTTGGGTCCTGCCCAATGATCTGAACCGGCACGGGCGCAGTGAGCAGGCGCGTCTCATCGGGGTCTGCGGCCGTTACAGCCACCACCCAAACAGCAATGGACAATGCCAACGCCCACAGGAAAGTGCGATAATTTTCAGAGAACCAGTGCAGTATCATTTATCTTCTTTTTTTGTGAACAGACCCGGGAAAAATTTTTCAAGCAGGTTGTTTTTTGGGGTTTCGCCGTGCGGGCGGAAGAACGCGATCAAAATATTCTCCAACCGGTCCGGGTCGAGCCTGCGTAACATTCTACCGGCATGGGCAATCGAGATCGCCCCCGTTTCTTCCGAGACGACCAGAGCGATCGCGTCGCTGGATTCCGATGTGCCGAGCGCGGCGCGGTGACGCAATCCCATTTGACGGTCTGGGCTGCGGTTCAAGATTCCGCTGGCAGAAAGCGGCATGACACACGCTGCGGCTGCCACCCGCGACTCTGCGATGATCACACCGCCGTCATGCAGGGGGGTGTTGGGGTAAAAGATCTGCAGCAGAATTTCCGGCGTGACCCGGGCGTTCATCCGCACACCGGTTTGAATGTACTCCTCAAGATTATCCATGCGCTGAAGGATGATCAACGCTCCGTGCTGCCGGGCAGAAAGCCTGGCGGCTGCGCTCACCACCGCGCGGATGGTCTGCTCGAGCTGCTGATCGGCCGGTTTGATGTTGGCAGGCCAAACGGTCCCGGCCCGACCGAGCCTTTCGAGCGTGCGCCTGATCTCCGGGGCGAAGATGACCGGGATGGCCAACAAGAGCGCCGGCAGGGCGTTCCGCGCCAGCCATGAAAAGGCAGGGAGTTCCACCAGGCTGGTCAGCAGGATGATCCCAACCACCAGGAGGATCATGCCGCGCAGCAAGGCCATGGCCTGGGTATCGCGCAGCGAATACAACAAGCCAAAGAATATCAAAGTGACCAGCAGGATGTCGAATAGACTCAGCCAACTGACACGTTGAAATATGAAAAAGAGGTTGTTGAGGAATTCAGTCACGTTAGGGTATTAGGGATCAGGGGGTGGGCAATCAGGGAATGCGGCAGACCTAATTACCTGATACCTATTACCTGACCTATATGGGGCGCAAGACGCGATCCTGGCGCAGTTGTTTGAATAAGAGTGTATGTTCCTTGATCTCCGAGGCTGCATCCTGCCAGGCCTGCACACCCAAAGTTTCAGGGGTGCGCTTTTCGTAGCCAAGTTCTTTCCAGATCTCTTCCCGCGCGGCCAGTTCCGGCATGGGGAAGACGAGCGAGGCTTCACTTTGTAATTCGCTTGAAGCGCGTTCCACATCCTTAATGAGGATCTCAAGCGCTTTTTGCAGGTTGATGTGATCTTCCAGATAGATATCGGTTGTGCGGGTGACGAGGTTTTCCACCTGCCAGCCTGCCAACCCGACCACACTGCCATCCATGTGCAGGAGCATATACGCTTTTTCGCCGAAGGCTTCCATCACATCTTCGGAGGTCATTTTACGGCTGCCTTTGCTCAAGCGGGTGATCAGCTCTGCGATGGAGGATGAGTGCTTGGGCTTTCCACGTTGAACCGAGAACTCTCCGCTGGCGGTTACGGGTTTCTTGATGGCGGTTTCGGTATCGCCGCCGCTCGCGCCCGGCACCACTTCCTTCCATGCCGCGCTGACCTGTTTCCAAAGATCATCGTACGAGCCGGTATTGGTGATGACGATGTTAGCCAGAGCCACCTTTGCACTCTGAGCCGACTGCATGTGGATTCTTTCCAACGCGCGTTCGCGGGTGAATCCGCGCTTGCGGATCAGCCTTTCCACCTGAATCACTTCCGGGGCATTCGTGACCCAGACAGAGTCGCACACCTTGCGCAGTTCGCCTTCGAGCAGCTTGATCGCTTCGATCACGACCACCCGCTGCGAGGAGCGTTTGATCAGCATTTCAGTGGCTTGCCGCACCAGCGGATGCACGATCGATTCCAATTGTGCCATGGCCTCGGGGTCATTGAAGACCAGGTTGCCAAGTTTGGCGCGGT
The DNA here is from genome assembly GCA_017985935.1 of Anaerolineales bacterium. GTDB lineage: Bacteria > Chloroflexota > Anaerolineae > Anaerolineales > Villigracilaceae > Villigracilis. The sequence goes on from JAGNWT010000130.1 coordinate 4,683, forward strand.
CGATCTCGCCGTCTTTTTTCACCAGCCACCTGCCAAAACGATCGATCACTTGTTGATACCCCGGGGCTCCCTTGGCATACGCGCGATGGCTGAGCGCGTCCGCATCGATCGTGTACGCGCCAAGATGTTCGAACATGCGACGTACCACGCTCTTGCCGGTGGCGATGTTGCCGGTAAGGCCGATCACGAATTTGCCGGGCCAGTTGCTCACAGTGTATCCTCGTTTTTTCAGTGATGATAAAAGGTTACACTATTTTAATGTCTTTTCTTGAAATGTCCACCTTAAATGGATTTTGCATAAAACTGCCAAGGTTGACTCTGTCTCTTCATGCGTGTATCATGCAACCAACTCAGGCTGGTTGGGCAGTCGCGGTCCTGCGTTGTCGGGATCGAGGAAAGTCCGCACTCCATAGAGCACGACGTCGGATAGCACCCGGGGCGGGGTGAACCCGCCGGAAAAGGGCCACAGAAACAAACAGCCCTTCCATCCTTTTGGGTGAAGGGTGATGGTGAAAAGGTGGTGTAAGAGACCACCGGCATCTGCCGTAATGCAGGTGGCCAGGTAACCCCCGTCAGGAGCAAGGCCAAGCAGGGGCGAAATCGTCTGTGGACGATGGGAGACTGCTCGTCTCCGCACGCGCCCTTCCCTCCTGTGGGAAGGGCCAGCCCCGGGTAGGCTGCATCGAGCGGCGCGGCGACGCACCGCCCAGAGAGATGACTGCACAGGCGCTTCGGCGCCGGACAGAATGCGGCTTATAGACCAGCCTGAGTTAGGCTTTTT